>JAUXKD010000103.1 GCA_030624445.1 Candidatus Aenigmatarchaeota archaeon | reverse complement strand
GCCTTTCCGGCCTTGTTGCCTTTAACAGTTCATCTATTTTCTCTTCTATCTTCCCTGTCTGGGACGGGAATTTGATTCCTGAGGTGTAGAATTCCCTTTCAATCCCCAGATGCAGGTCCGCTATTATCAGGCTTTTTTCCACCGTCAGAGCAGCCTTTCCCGTAACGAATTTCATCGAATCCATGTTATTCAGAATGGCGAAAGTTTTATAAAAACAGCTTTTAAATATTAATAACCATTAAGTAGTTAAATTATGGGATATGTGGGCAAAATCCCACCGATGGTGACATATGCAAGGAATACAAATACCGGAACAATATCTAGAAGACTGGGGGACAGACGAGGTTTTATGCAGGCTGAGGGATTACAATTGCCTGGACCCTTTATCCGGACTTCCAGTGTCGCAGCAAGAAAGAATCTTTGGGATAGCTTATAACAACGTGCACAATCCCTATCAGAGGGGGCTTCTTCAAGCCGGGTATAATACAATTCAGGATTCAGGTCTGCTTGATGAAAACAACGGGTGCATTTATTTGGGTATCAGGGGTTCCGTCACAAGAGGTGAGGCGGATAATCAAGAGGATGTCGATATTTTCGCTTTATCCAATGATATCAGTAAAACCAAAGAAATGCTTGCCGAACCAAGTAGGGAAGAAGGCATGAAATTAAAAGAATCGTTACCAGACATTGAAAGAGTTGGTGAACGCATTGTCAATTATGTCGTATACGACGGGGGTCACTTTTCAAACTTTTTTGAGAATCCCGTATTGGTAGACCGCATAGAACCTGACATTGGACATACTCAATCCCAATACAATAGGATAGAAAGATTTCATAATTACGTATTGGCAAGGATCGGAAAAATACTGCGGAATCCGAATTCTGACCCCATTGAATTCTTTAAGGAAATGATACAAGCGGGCTCTTTTAATAAAAACAGATTATATTTGAAACCGAAGATTTGCGGCCACAATCTGATTGCAACAGCAGCCAGAACACACGGAATCCATATGATTGGAGAAGTACCGAGTCATAATATTACCGAGATAAGGGACATTTTCATCAAAGGTCTGTTGGAAGACACAGATTCGTCTTAAAACCCGAAGATCGAACCGATCGTTTCGAACAGCCACGCGAAAAAATCTTCTATGGTCTTTGATATGCCTTCCTTTAAGGATGATACCCTGACTGCTTTTATGTGACCCACCCAGCCGTCCTGATACCTTCCGCTGCTGTCCAGCAGGGCGATGCTCACCACATTTTCACCTTCGTTCGCGGAAGAGTAGGTAAAGCCCACGACACCGCTGCCGTTCTCCGCCATTTCGATCTCCTTTACCTCTTCGTATTCACCTATACGGATTGTCACCGTCCCGTTTCCGGCCTTTCCGAAGTTTTTCAGCGTCAGATTTATCGTCTTGCTTTCGCCCAACTCTATTTCCGAAGGGATTTCTATTTCCGTTATCTTTATCTGCCTCTCGCTTATCACCGTTGTTTCCTCGCTTTTCAGGTCGCCGCTGCTTGAGAAGACATGCATTGTGTAGTTTCCCAGAGCGTGTGGAGCGGTCATCTGGAACTCTATTATACCGGAGCCCTTTCCCGGCAGGCTCAGCGCTTTTTCCGAAATCTCATCACCGAGAATGGTAAAAATTCTCAGATCCCGCGAGGTGAACGCCAGATTTTCGACCGAAATCCACACCTCCATCGCCTGATCGGGAACAAGGATTTTTTGCGTGGATACCTCCATATCGACTCCCTTTTCCAAACTATCGGCAATTGATAGCTTGGACCCTGTCCTGTCTCCCCCCACTGTCGCCGAAATGGGACAGGTATAGATCATCCCTCTCTTTACGGCCGGAGCGGCTGCCATCCAGTGCACCCTTGTCTTATCGCATAAGACCATGTTTTTTTCGGTCTCCTCTATATTGACGAGCGGAAGACCGTTTTGCGTTACGCAGCTTCTCACCCTTACCTTGCTCAGGACGCACCCTTCCGAACTCAAGTCAGCAATGACGAGAACGTTTTTTTCACCCTGGACGGATTCGGGCACGATCTCTAAATCAATCTCGATCCTGGGCTTTTCCTTATATTCGATTAAATTGAACCTCGTTTCGTCCTTTTTCCACTCTATCGAAACGCCCCTGCTCTTTGCTTCCGTATGCTCTGTGAAGTTGGAATCAGGGAGCCTCGCCATGGTCAGGTGGGTGGCGTCTACTGGCGACTCCGCCCAGGTGGGATCTATACTGTACGTTTTGCCGTCCAGTTCGGCCTCAACCCACGCATGAGCGCCGAAAGAGGTTCCGCCCTCCTGCTTTCCTCCCAGAAAGGCATAACCCGCCACGTACCACGCTCTGTATCCCATCACGAGCAGCATCGAAAGATAAAGATTCGAAAATTCATCGCAGACTCCCATCCCATTGTCATGGACCCATTTGGCGGGAAGGGTCACATCATCGTACGTCAGGTCGTATTCCACGTTCGAGTTTACCCACGCGGCCATTCTCAGCATCTTTTCAACACTCTTATCCCCGCTCGCCAGCATGTATGAGTCCCCTATTATGCCTGAGGAAGGCTCGACAAGCCACGTTACGGGAAAGTCCCTGACCTCCTGAAGCGGTTCCGATCTGACTGCGGAGAGTGTTTCCACGAGATAGTCTATATCGAAGTCAAGTGGAGGGTTATTCCACACCATTATTATTTGATCGTTCCCATAACTGTCCTTGCCTGTACTATAACTGTCCGGTCCTATGACCTTGGTGATGCTCGACGTCTGCCTCGCATCATTCTGGGGAATGTACAGGCTCAGCCGGAGTTCCTCCGCCATTGATGATGTCGACAGGGACTTGTGAGTTATTTGACCAGACTGCGTCATCTCCACGCGCATATACGTCACGTTCTCGGGATCG
>JAUXKD010000099.1 GCA_030624445.1 Candidatus Aenigmatarchaeota archaeon | reverse complement strand
GGTCATTACGGTTATATATTTTGGCGCAAGAAAAAATAAACACCGGGTGGAAATATGAAATGGCCAGCCTTCTTAAACAAAAACCTCGAAACAGGCAATCTTGAAAGCAGCGTGGCCCTGTGCACTTTATGGACACAGGCCGATGAAATAAACGTCCCGAACGAAATGTTTGCCGTCAAGGGAAACCTCTATTCAGGTTCTGGCATCAAATACCTCCTCAGGAACCTTCTGGCCAACCCGAAGATAAGGTACCTCATTGTCTGCGGCAACGACAGGGCGTGCAGCGGTGATGACCTGGTCAACCTGTTCGAATCCGGCACGGATGAAAAGGGGAACATCATCAATTCCAGGACAAGACTGGACTCTAGGCTTACTCCGGAACTGATAGGGATGGTGAGAAAAAACGTGGAGCTCATAGACATGCGCGGGAAGGATGAAGAGATCGCGGCGAAAATCCGGGAACTGGAGGAGAAGCCCCCGTACTCCAGCCCCCTTTTCGTTGAAGAGGCCGAAGAGAAGGTGTCTGAAATGGATGTAAGGGACATTTCCGGTTTCAGGATCGAGAGTGAAAGCATAGGGGGCATGTGGTTGAGGCTCATTGATCTGGTTATGAAATTCGGGGAAACCAAGAAAAGCGAGCACGGGATGATGCAGAAGGAGCTTCTCAACACGATGGCCGTGATCGAACGTGATGACGGCAGGATTCCCGGCTTCCTGCCCTTCGAGAAAAAGGACCTTGATAAATACCACGAGACGTTTTTCGGCAGGGGTCACGGGAAGGGCATGAGTTACACATACGGAGAAAGGCTTTTCAACTACACCTTGCCTGGTTCAGAGGTGA
This sequence comes from Candidatus Aenigmatarchaeota archaeon, assembly GCA_030624445.1. Lineage (GTDB taxonomy): Archaea > Aenigmatarchaeota > Aenigmatarchaeia > QMZP01 > JAFGSV01 > JAUXKD01. The sequence goes on along the minus strand of JAUXKD010000099.1, from coordinate 2,160 downwards.
AATTAGAGAAGGAGTCGAAAACGACCTTCGACCAGATTGGAAACGCACTCGGTCATCTGAAAAAGAGCCCCCATACCAGGAGGGCCGCGGCTTTCACGTGGAACGTTCACGAGGACAGCGTGTCCAAGAATCCGCCCTGCCTTACGCAGATAACGTGGAACATCAAATACGGAAAGCTTTACGAGACTGCGGTTTTCAGGTCCCATGACATTTTCGGCGGCTGGCCTTTGAACGCATTCGCGCTTAGGGAGCTTCAGAACTCAATGGCATCTGATCTTGGAATCGAACCGGCCTCTTTGACCATAATCTCGAACTCCGCGCACATTTACGAGAACAATTTCGGGCAGGCTGCGGACATCATAAGAGAACACCATTCAGGAAGATCGTCTGGCTTCAGCGAGGACAATCTCGGGTATTTCACGGTAAAGCTGGAAAACAGGGAAATCGTCGCGAGTCATCACCTACCAGACGGCCAGGAAACCGAGTTCGTGTTCAGAGGCCCGGATGCGGCCGGGGTGTACAGGAAAATCCTTCACGAGAGCCTAGTATCGAGAATGGACCATGCGGCCTACCTCGGCAGCGAGCTCTCAAGAGCAGAACATGCCCTTAAAAGCGGTGAGATCTACGTGCAGAAATAAATTTAACATCATTCGGGAGAAAAGATTATGATGGACAGGAAGACGGTCAAGAAGGTTGCAGAAATTGCGAGGCTGCGACTGACAGAGAAAGAGGCGGGAAAGTTTTCCAAAGACATGACATCCATTCTAGATGCTTTCAAAGAACTGGAGAAGGCTGACACAAAGGATGTGAAGCCGACTTTCCAGCCGGTTCCAGTCAAGAACGTCACTCGTGAGGACGTGGTGGAGCCGTGCCTGCCGCATGGCGAGGCCATGGCGAACACGAAGAACAAGGAACAGGGAAGCTTCAAGGGGCCGAAGGTGGTTTGATAGTTGTGATTGAAACAGAGGTGAAGTTCAGGATAGACGACCCTGCAAAAATAGTCGAAAGGCTCAAGCATATCGGCGCGGAGAAGGTGGATTCAGACCTTGAAAGCAATTTAAAATTCGACAGGGACGGAAAATTTCTGAAAACTGGTGAGCTTCTCAGGTTAAGGTCTTACGCGGGGAAAGCGGACATAACGTACAAGAAAAAAGTGCCTTCAGAGGGATTCAAGGTATGGGCGGAAACAATCGTCAATATTGACAGCTTTGAAAAAGGAAAAAGGCTTTTGGAAGCAATTGGTTTCAGCCAGATAGGCAAATACGAGAAAAAGAGGCAGACCTGGGAATTTGACGGCGTCGAGGTACTCGTCGATGTCATGCCAATCATCGGCAATTTCATTGAAATCGAGGGCACCGAAGAAAAGATAACCGAAACTGCGAAAAAACTCGGCTTCGATATGAAAGATGCCATCACGAAAGATTACAGGGAACTTTTCTTGGAACACTGCAGAAACAATGGGATCAAGATAAGGGATATGGTTTTCAAAGAGGGGGAGAAATGAAATACTCGAAGCTTTCGTGCCTGCAGTTCGTGGATTCTGTCAAGAGGGGCCAGGTGAACCTTGAGGAGTTCTACGTGGACCTGATATCCGAACTGGCAAGGCTGAATGAGAAGTATAACTTCCTTGTGACGATTTCAGAAGGGAAGCCCGAAAAAAGAGGGGGCAGACTGGCGGGCCTCCCTGTCTCAGTTAAGGACTGCATATGCACTAAAGGCATCCAGTCCGCTGCGGGCTCCAGGATACTCGAGGGATACGTGCCCCCTTTCGATGCCACCTGTGTAAACAGCATAAAGTGGGAGGGAGCCGAAATAATAGGGAAGACGACCCAGGACGAGTTCGGCTTCGGGACCTTCAGCACGAACTCAGGTTTCGGGATACCCAAGAACCCGGTGGACCCTGCCAGAAGCTGCGGAGGTTCGAGCGGAGGCGCCGCCGGGCTGGCCAAGGCACTCGACATGCCGCATCTGGCCCTTGGCGAGTCCACGGGCGGCTCCATTTCCTGCCCCGCATCGTTCTGCGGTGTCGCCGGACTGACCCCGACTTACGGGCTCGTCTCAAGATACGGGCTCATAGATTACGCGAACTCGCTTGACAAGATAGGCCCGATCGGGAAAGACGTGTCTGACGTCGCCTTGATGCTTTCCGTTATCGCCGGG
>JAUXKD010000059.1 GCA_030624445.1 Candidatus Aenigmatarchaeota archaeon | reverse complement strand
ACTAAATCTTTTATCAAGATTGATTGCGGCATTGTTAACCAGTACATCGATTTTTCCAAATTCGTCAACGATTTGTTTTACCATGTCGTTAACTTGTTCAGGGTAAATAACATCAGCCTTGTGATATCTCACCGAATATCCTTTGCTTTCAATTTCTTTAAGAAGGGCCAGCGCCTCTTCCGTTCTCTTGTTGTTGTTAAGAATAACTGTAAAACCAGTCTTTGCAAAATCCAGTGCGATTGCCTTTCCTATTCCTCTGGAACTGCCAGTTATCAAGGCTACCTTTTTCTCATTACTCATAATTTATACACAGGACTTTTTTACTTTATATTTTTAATTTTCTTGTTCACATTAAAAGGAATATTGTAAAAGCCTCGGGAGGGAGTTGAACCCTCGACCTATCGGTCTCTTTTTCCTTGCTTCCGTCAAGATCAAGGAACGCCTTGGCGTCATGTTGTCACTGCGTGTTGCCAACATTCAAGGCAACAGGCTCAACAGACCAATAGGAAATACAAGCCGATCGCTCTGGCCAACTGAGCTACCGAGGCTTAATAATATTATCCGCCCTCATCTTTTTAATACTTCCATCAGGCTTTCCAGTTCACTGTAGAGGTCGTCCAGCCCATCGTTGTTGTCTATGGAGAAATCGGCGGTCTTCATTGTTTCAGCAATCACCCGTTCCGTGGGCCTTTTTTCCGTTTCCCTGAATTTTTCGAAGCTTATGCCGGCCTCGCCCTTCGTGCTCCTCCTCTTAACCCTCTCGTAACGGGTCCTCTCGTCGCACATGATCGCTACCAGCTTGAAAAGGCCCGGGAAATTTTTCCTGAAAACATCCACCTCTTCCCTGAATCTTATGCCTGAAATCACAAAATTTTTACCCTTCCCCTGCTTGATTATTTCGGAAAGCTTATCTGCCCATATCCCGTTGTGGTTTTTTCTCCTCCCCTCCATGCCGGTGTCTATGAGATTCTCCCTGGTGACGGGCTTGCCCTGCTTTACCAGGATGGGAGCAAGAACGTCTCTCGTGAAATCAAGCATTACGAAGCCGTGCTTATCTTCCAGATAGCCCGATGCCGTGTCCTTTCCGCAGCCTCTTTTTCCCGTAAAACCTACAACTATCATATTCAGATATGTTTTTCCCGGAATAAATTTATAACTGCGTTTAAGGTTCTCACAGTGCCCTCAAATTTAAATCCAAGAACCAAAATATAATCTGTTCCGCATGAAAGTGAAAGACATAATGATCAAGGACGTCGTATCGGTGGACCCGAATGACACCTTTTTCGAGATAGTGGAACTTTTCTCAGAGAAAAAAATAAGCGGCGCTCCCGTGGCGGTCGGTGACAAACCCAAGGGAATGATCAGCGAATCGGATATCATGAAATTCATATCGAGCAGAGACCTCGTTACAATGATAGACAAGGGAAGCAAGGAAATTAAGGATAAAGCCGGCCTTGAAGCCCATAAGTTCATGACAAAAAAACTAATCTATGTAAAGCCGAGCGACGAACTGAGGGACGTGATAAAACTCATGAACCAAAAAGATATAAACAGGGTGCCGGTGGTGGAAAAGGGCAAGCTGAAAGGCATAATCACCAGGGCCGATGTGGTGAGCGTCATATCCGAATACCTTTCGGAGCATCCTATACTGAGGAAGAGGAAATTTGAGACTGACAAGCCGCAGCTTGAAACAAACATCGACCTCCTGCTGAAATTGGTAAAGGAGAAAGGTTCTGTAAAGTTCTCGGAGGCCACAAAAAAGTTTAATGTATCTGAAGATAAAATAGAAGAATGGGGGAAAATCCTTGAGGAGTACAAACTCGTCAGACTCCATTATCCACCTATTGGGATCCCGCTACTGAAGATTTTGAAGGAAAAGCATGGCAAGAAAAAGTAAGCACACCACGAAGCGAAGGCCGGGGAAAGTAGTCGAGAAAAAACATGAAGAGAGGACAGAAGTGAAAAGGCCCGAGCCATCAGGCGATGTAATAAGCAGCTACGAATTTGAGCTGGATGGCGTTCCTGCAAGCGTGACAATATCCAGGGAACCGAAGGAATTCGTGCCCATATACAAGATCAAATGTCCGGAATTGGAACCTGGCACCAAGGCCGTGCTTGATGACGTCAGGGAAAAACTGATAGAGGAGACCGTAATACCTTTCGGGGAGGTCCTCAATCCCGACGAGATGGAAGATCTCAAGGGACAGTTCTACAGGAAGGCGTTCTCCCTCATAAGGGACCGACTGCCGCATCTCTCGATCAAGAAGCAGAGAACCCTGACAGGGATACTTATGCACAATTCCCTGGGGCTGGGCATGATAGAGATGCTGCTCCAGGACAAGAACCTCGAAGAACTGGTGATAAACTCCAGCAAGGAACCCGTCTGGATATACCACATGAAGCTGGGCTGGCTGAAGACCAATGTATACATGCCTTCAGAAACCAGCACATACAATTACTCGGCGCAAATAGGCAGAAGGGTCGGTACCCAGATAACCAACCTCAGGCCGCTGATGGACGCTTACATGACGAGCGGGGACAGGGCCAATGCCACCCTTTTTCCAATATCTTCGCACGGCAACACTCTCACAATAAGGAAATTCGCCAGAAGGCCGTGGGCCATTACGGATTTCATAAAAGAAGGGACGCTCTCGGCGGACGTGGCGGCGTTCCTGTGGCTGGCCATACAGTACGAACTCAACATAGTTGTGGCCGGCGGAACGGCCAGCGGAAAGACCAGCCTGCTGAACGTACTGACGTCGTTCATACCCCCCAACCACAGGGTCATTTCAATTGAGGAAACAAGGGAATTGCAGCTCCCGCAGTTCATGCACTGGGTGCCCATGACCACCAGGCCGCCCAACCCTGAAGGCAAGGGCGAAGTGAGCATGCTTGACCTCATGATAAATTCACTGAGGATGAGACCAGACAGGGTCCTTGTGGGCGAAATCAGGCGAAGCAGGGAAGCCAACGTCCTCTTCGAGGCCATCCATACGGGCCACTCCGTTTACTCCACCCTTCACGCGAATACAGCGGAGGAGACGTTCAGGAGACTGGTGAATCCTCCGATCAACATACCGCCGAGCATGCTGGCATCCCTTCAGCTCATAGCGGTTATGCACAGGGACAGGCGGAAAAACTTCAGGAGAATCCTGGAGTTGAGTGAGCTCATAGCGTCCGGAGGTATGGACGAGATAAGGATCGAACTTAACACCATATTCAGGTGGGTCCCCTCGAAGGACAAGATAATGCAATGGGGGAAGTCGCATCGCGTTCTGAACGACATCAGGCTCTTCACCGGCATGGACGATGAGGAACTGGGGAGAAATCTGGGAGAGAAGAAAAAAATACTCGAATGGATGACAAACAAGGGGATAAACGACATCAACGAGGTTGGCAAGATCGTGTCGACATATTACATAGACCCCTCTTCCGTGCTGAAAATGATGAAAGAAGACCAGTAGGCTTGCTTGACGCTTCGGGAATTCTGGATATGTACCTATATATTTATAGAAATTCCGCCAATTAATTAAAATGGTGAAAAAGGAGATCAGCGATTATATTAACGAAAATCTGAAAAAGGGGCACAAGCTGGAGGAAATAAGAAAATTCATGGCAACGTACGGGTGGTCGGAAAAGGACATCAACGAAGGGATTCTGGATGCATCGGGAGCCGCTGAAGGAAAACCCCCTGAACCAAAAAAACCGGAGGAGGAAGCCCCCGAGAAAAAGGGGCACAAGAAAATCATTGTTGCCGTCATCGTACTCATCATCCTGATTCTCGTTTTTTTGTATGTGGCCACGGACATCTTGAACTATTTCAACGAACTCTTCCCGGAAACTCTGCTGCCTTTTAACATGTCATTCTCTTTCTTCGGACAATAGCCTTTCCCGGAGTTAAATATCCCGGTGGCATTTCCAATTTCAAGGTAATCAGAGAGGGGTATTTAATTATCGATAGTTTTAATGCTTTTCGTATAAATGATAATCATGGCTTTAGAAAGGGTCGAAGTATACCAAGGCAGTGGTGCGGTTGGAAATAAAGAATCTTTTCTTTTTACAAGAGGATTATACAGCTGTATGTCTTTGACCGTTTATGATCGTGTCAATTATTATGGAGCTTTGTCACATTTTACCGGTTCTGAAGAATTGGCTATTGAAGAGCTTAACGCAATGCTGATCGATATGGATAAAAACCCTGATTTTTCATCTGATCTGGAATATACATTTGTTAGTCCAATGGTAACGAAAAATGAAGAAACGATTGCATCAATTGAGAAGCATAGAGTTATTGCACATGAAATGTTGCACGATATTGCGTCAGGTAGGTCGATAAAAGAACATTCATTTAATTCCAGACACGGTGTAAAACTTTTTGGCCTTACACCTCGTGACGGAAGAACTCGAATTTTCCCTTTTAAGATGGACGAGAGGCTGTT
>JAUXKD010000075.1 GCA_030624445.1 Candidatus Aenigmatarchaeota archaeon | reverse complement strand
GCAACAGTTTCTTTGCTACGGCAACAGCGACTGCGCGAACCTTTTCAACCAGTATACCTACCAGCCAATGGAAGGGATCTTTTATTTAATCTTTTTCCCGATCGTTTTCATAATAGTATTCATCTTCCTCCTTTCGAACAAATTGTTCGGGGGGCACAAGGGCCTTAAGATTCTCATCAGCGTTGCATTTTTCGCCTTCATCATACTTCAGGGATGGTATTACTGGTTCATGCAGCTTGGGAAGATTTGGTATATAGGAATAATCATATTGGGTTTCTTCTGGCTCCTTCTCTATGGCCTCAGAGGAGGAATAGGGGGCAGCGGAGGCGCTCAAGCAAGAGCCGGGGGTGCGTCAAAAGCGTCATCTATTCTCACTCAAACTATTGCGGCGTTAAGAGATAAAGCAACAGGAGTGACCGGGTCTACACTTCAAATGCTGGAAACTGACCTGGATATCCTCAGGTCAACACCGCCGGGTGCCCATGGAATCGATGAAATTACGAATAGGATAAACGGTACAATGAGGGAAATAAGGGGAAATCTGCCCCTGTATCACTTGAACAAAGGTAGATTTGATGAACTCAGAAAAGAATACATACAAATTGCAAAAGAAAAGGGTATACATGACGTCGAAAAAACGCTTCCAAAGGCCGCGTGAGGTGTCGAAATGATCGATTTTTTCTCGCTGGAAACGCTCTTCCCGTTTCTTCTCGTGCTGGCCGTCGTATACGGTGCGATGGAAACTGCCAATGTCTTCAGGAACCGTGCAGTGAAGACCATAATATCTGTCGTTCTGGCGTTCTTCGCCATAAGCAACACCTATGTGGTGACCACGATAAACAACCTGCTTCCCTACGCCGCGCTGTTCTTTCTGGCAGTTTTCCTTTTCGGTTTCGTGAAGAGGTCTCTCGGCGGGGGAGGAAGGGACAACACGATGATCATCATAATCATGGCTTTGATACTCTTGCTAATCGCATCCTACGCAAACGTCCAGGGGGGGCTGTCCCAGTACAACGAATTCCTCTGGTTCATTGGAGTCATTTTCGTAATAGCGATGTTTTACGCTGCCTATAAAATGTCGTCTGAAAAATAAAAGTGATCTGATGCCCATCGGATATCTCACCATACCACCTTATTTGTCAGGTGTTTCTGCGTTCCTGGCCCATCTGCTGATACTGATCGTGCTTTATTACCTTTTCAAATACCTCTTGGAGAAACACACGGATTGGGAAAAGGCGGGGCGCATAAAGGCTGTGGCCGCCATTTTATCGCTCGTCTTCACGGCCCTTGTATTTTTTCTTTTCATGTCTGTTGCTTCGGAAGCCGTCGCTGTCGTCGCGACTCTCGTATTCGTGATACTTGTGGTATTTTTGATTGTGGTAGCCGCCGCAAAAATAGTGGGTCTGGATATCCTTTCCCTTTTTCGCAGGAGCGGCCTTTGACAGAAACGATTTTATCGAAGAATCTGCTTTAATCAGCAGGATCTATAAAATGCACGCTGCGTGCAAAAACCTTTCCCAAGCGAGGAAATGTGCATAAATTTATAAGTGTTATACCACAATAAGATAATATGGCCGATCCATTCGCTACAATGGTTCAAAACATGCAGAACATGGGGTTCTTCCAGTTCCTTTTTCCGTTCTTACTGTCTTTTGCGATTCTCTATGGTGTCCTAAAATGGGTTTTCCAGGGGAAAATAGAAGCGAGAGTTGTTGCCCTGATATCCGTGATTCTCTCGTTCTTCGTCATGCTCTACTCGATGAGCAATCCCTGGCTGTACACCTTCATCGCATCGATTTCAGGCGCCTGGCTGGGAATGGCGACCGTCCTGTTGTTCATAGTCGTACTAGCGGCTCTGGCAGGCATTAATTTGCAAGATTTAATGGGAGGCGATAAGACACCGAGTTGGCTAAAATACATTGTAATCCTCGTCATACTTTATGTTGTACTGATCGTTTTCCTCGGGACCGGAAGCCTCTCCAACTTCCTGCCGTACTGGCTTACCGGAAGCGACCTGTGGACGGTCGTACTTGTCATAGTGATACTCGCTGTAGTCTTCTGGTTCGTCGGTGGTGAGAAGAAAGAGGAAGCCGCCGCAGGGGCACCTGGACCCGCACATGCCAGAACAGGCGAGAAGTAATTTTCCGAATCCTTCCAGCCTTATGTCTACAGATAATAATAAGTTCTTTTTTTCTCGTTCGAGAATTGGAGATCACTTCTTCTCTTCGGGTTTTTGAGTTTCGGCCGCCGCCGGTGTCGGCTGGGAAGATTGTATCGGCTCTCCTTTCACAGTCTTGACGGCATGGCTGAATTTCCTGATGGACTCCATCATCGGCGTGAGCGATCCCTTGACCACCTCTTCCAGTGAGTCTATCCTGGCATTGGTTTCATTTATGCTGTTCTTCTGGTCTTCCAGATCCTGTTTCAAATTTTCGATCTCCGGTACCGACGGGACCTCGCCGTGAGCGGTCTCCCCGCTTTTCAGCTGCGCTTCCGCCCCATCAATCTTGTCTTCAAGGGTTCGCACCCTGTTCAGCATTTCCTGCCATTTCTCATCAGTTATCTGCTCTGTCAACTCCTCAATTTCCATTCTCCTTTTGTCTTCCCCGCCCCTTGGAAGTGGCTGACGGGCGAACGGCAAGGGTTCCCTTTCCTCCCTCTCGGGAATGGGCGGAAGCTCTTCGTCCATGTCGGAAAGGAAGGGTTCGGGGCCTAATTTTTTCTCCCTTGGTAACGGCTTACCGAAATCCGCATCCAGATCATCGTCACCTTCCCACGCGGTAGGGGTGAAACCGCTCTTCGGAAGCTGCTGCGGAAATGCCGACCCGGGCGGCTGAGAGGCCGCCTGAGGCGGAGGCTGGGAAGAAGGCGGCACATGAGGAGTAGAAGTTCCATACGGCGACTGGGGGGGTTCCTTTCTCGGTGGTGGAGGCTGGACTGGCTGTTGTGGAGGCGGAGGCGCCATCTGGGCACCCGTGCCCGTTCTGAGTGCCTCTTTCATGCCCCTGTCAACCTCCAACGGAGAATAACCTTCCTCCCTGAGCGTTTTTATTATCTCCGGCTCAGAAAGTCCCTGTGAAGAAAGCGAAGAGACCCTCTCTGTTGGAATCCTGGGTCCGGCAGGCTGCTGTGGACCCCCGCTCTTTTTCTTTGAAAAACCGAACATAGACCAGCACCGACTATTTATATTTAACTCTTTTTACTTAAATGTTTCTTTCAGAAGGCGAATCACTGACCCCCTTCGCTATTTTGCTGTTGCTCGTTCCCGGCCAGCGGACGAAGCGGACTCCATATTTTAAGGGTTTCCTCCACCTTTTTCACATCGCTTTTCCTGGCGAAAAATTTCAGCTGCTTTATGATCTCCTTCAGCGTGTTCTGCAGCGTCGCTATCTTTTCATCCTGCGCGGTTATGTTCAACCTGATTTCCCCGATCGTGGCGTCCAGTTCCTTTATTTTCCCGAAGGCGGACTCCTCGGTCGAGCTTATCCTGCTCGTGAGCAGCCTCTCCCGCTGCTCCAGCAGCCTCAGGCGCTTGGTGTTGTCGTTGACCCTGCCCATGATCTCGTTGACTATGGGGGCGGACCTTTTCTTCTCCTGGTTCTGACCGAAAACTGGCATTGTAATACAGCCTACACTTTTTATTTACCTCGATTACAATATAAAATAGTATCCTGAGTTTTAAAGCAGATTAATGTGTGATAAGATGGCAGCCGGCGATTACCAGTACGATGAGAACGATCAAAAATTAAAGATCGACTTCATGGGAAGCATCTACGGGGCCAGCATCGAGGACTTTCCCCTCGTCATGGCCAAGG
>JAUXKD010000049.1 GCA_030624445.1 Candidatus Aenigmatarchaeota archaeon | reverse complement strand
TTTGTGACACTCCCAGCCAACGTCACAGAGGACCTGGAGTTCAACTCTTCGAACGGTGCCTTGATCAACGCATCGGACGAGGAACAAGACTACCCACTGAACATAACAGTCAACATTACAGGATGTGTCAAGGCTTTCTGGATAAAGGGCCCATCAAGCAACAATTGCAGCCTGTTCCCTGGCTGGACCAACACCTCGAACACGACGACCGAGATATTCAATTTCACGCCTACAAACCAGGATGTGGGCAACTATACCCTTAATTATACAGTGACGGATCTCAGGAACGCATCCTACTCGGAAGTGAAGATTTTCATAGTCATAAACGTGAATGATCCCCCTAACATCACACCCTGGAACGGGACGAACATCACCTTGACCCAAGGCGAGGTTTTGTATCTGATTTTCAACGCAACGGACATCGAGAACGACACGCTCGCTTTCAACTCGACAACTCTGTACCGGAACCTGACACCCTATTCTAACGCGAGCCTGTTCCCGATCATCCAGAACGACACGTATTATCCGAACGAATCGGTGTACGGGATAATCAATCTTACGCTGGATAATAGGCACGTCTGGAACCTCACTCTGAACATAAGCGTGACGGACAACGGTACGAATCCCGGGAATCTGACGAATTCCATCCTGATAAACCTGACCATACTGAATGTGGACGACCCTCCCGCCCTTGAAAACGTTTCGGGCAATCTAACTGCCGTACAGGAGTTGTCGTTCTACTACAATGTTAACGCAAGCGACCTGGATTTTCTTTCGGCCTATGGCGATAACCTGACTTTCGATTTCAACTTTACCCAGTGCGAAACCTATACCGGCAACCAAAGCTGCAACAGTTTCGAGGCGAATTCCACGTTCAATATAACAAAGACAAACGAAACGACGGCACTTTTCTATATTTATGCACAGAGAAACGATACAGGCAACTACACAATGAACCTCACCGTCACGGACAGCGCAGGACTCGTGAACTGGAGCATTATAAATTTAACCGTAATTTCCAACTGGGGTCCGGTCATCTATGCTCCAACTCTTTTGGTCATGAACCAGACCGAGAATTTCTGGTTAGATTTCAACGTCACGGATGCCGAAAACGACACACTGAACATAACATACAGAACGCTCTTTAGAAACCTTTCACAACATCCGGCTAGCCTGTTCCCGATAAACATTAGCAATGCGACCTATCCGCCTTACTACAACCTGACCATGAACTACACACCAGTCAACAATTCGCAGGTTGGGAACTACACCCTTGAGGTCTCCGCCACGGACATGTGGGACAAAACTACGACTATTTACATAAACCTCACGGTGTGGAATGTGAACGATGCCCCCCAAATAACGAACTTCACATCCTGCTACAACAAAAGCGAGATATATCCCATTAACCTTTCCATACCAGAGAACAGGGAGAACTGCCTCATGCTTGACAACCCCGACCCGGACCTGCTCACACCTTACTCTGACAGCATCCAGTACACGTTCACGTTTTTGAATTGCACAACAAGCGGGAACCTCCCCCCGGGAGGAAACTGCTCGGGAACGATCATCTTGTACGAACTGAACGAGGTGGGCTTTTTGAATTTCACGGCCGTGAATGAATCCTGGCAGGGGAACTACACATACAACCTCACCGTGACAGACGGTGAAAACCTGAGTGCGACGAAAATTATCAACATATCGGTCTACGCGGAAAACGACAGGCCGGACCTTATAGCCCTGGTCTTCACAAATGGAAGCAGCAACGGAACCAATGCAACCTACTACTTCCCGATAACAGCGCCTGTCGAACTGACGGGAGGTGTTGAATACAACGTGAGCGTTACGGCATCGGACGAAGAAAACGACACGCCGTTATACTACAACGTGAGTTTCCTGTCATGCAGTCTTTTCCTCAATGGAACGGACTGTAATCTTTTCTCACTGAACGCGTCAACGGGAATGACCAATTTCACGACCAACGACAGCACCGTAGGCAATTATACAGCCAACTTCACGGTCAGGGATTCCGGGAACGTAACAGACCCCAAGAACGCCACCGGATGGAAGGTCGTGAACCTTACGTTTACCGAGATCCTGCACACCCCAACCATATCTCTTCTGTCCTGCGGGGACTGCGATGTCGATGAAGGAGACACACAACAAATCCTGTACACCACGACAGATACGGACAACGAATCCCTGACGTGCAACTGGTATCTTAACGGGAGCCTCATAGACAGTGTGGCGGACTGCAACGGAACACTGGAGACATGGAATTACTATCCGACATACGATGACGCTCTTAACTATTCATATATAATCAGGACGATAATCCTGAATGTCACTGACCCGACCGGTCTGAGTGCAAACGACAGTTTTGATATAAACATAACACATGTCAACAGGGTGCCGAGGTTCATCCAGAACATAACCTCCCCTATAACATGGGACTCACAAACATCGATAACGGCCATAGACCTTGACGATAATTTCGAAGACGACTTGGGAGAAACGCTCATCTTCACCTACTCCGGTGCACCGAACATCGATGTAGTTATAGACGCCGTTACCCACAGCGTGAAACTTACGCCGATAGGCAGCTGGTATGGCACCAACACGATAGTGTTCACAGCCAACGATTCCATCTTGACCAACACCAGCAACAACGTAACCCTCATCGTCCAGTACAAAGAGCCGGAGCGAACTCCCACCCCCACCAGTTATTTTTACAGGCCAAAGGTGGTGTCCCTTCAGATAACGGTCCCGGATATTATAACAGTCGAAGAGGGGAACAGTAGCAGGGCGAAGGTGGTGCTCTACAACGACGGAAGATACGATCTCCTCAACATAAACCTCAGCACAGGCACGAACAGCACCAACATAACGCTGATGCTCGAACAAACCTTTGTCGACGAACTGAAAATTGGAAAAAACTTCACCACGTGGCTGGACATAAAAACAGGGGACTTGGATGTGAACGCCACCCATATTGTACATATTCTGGCGGACGTTGCCTCCCCTGTCTTGAGCGAGTCCGCTACAATCACCTTAAAGGTGGTTCCAAAGCCCCCGATAGACGTGATAATACTGATAGTGGCGGTAAAAGACCTGTTCGAGGAGAATCCGGAATGCATGGAACTTTTCGGGCTCATAGTGAAGGCGGAAGAGTCCCTGGGCCGTGGCGACGTCGGTGAGGCAAGAAGGCTTACGAAGCTTGCGATTGAGAACTGCCAGGACATGATAGATTACGCGAAGGCGCAAAGAAACGAGAGCGCCCAGGGGCAGCCCTTCTTGGTCGGTCAGTTGATCCTGAATCCGCTGTTCGTCATGGGCTTCGCGATAGCCATTCTCGCCCTTGCATTAGTCGGTTTCTGGATAATGTCTAGAGGCCGGACGACTTAGCCAGGAGAAACCGCGGCTTTCGGTCACTTTCTCTTAAGCTTTTTTATCGCGTAGTTGATTGGATTCTTAATGCTTTTTTCCCTGCCGCCGCACATCCCGTCCGGCTTACACACCCCGAAGCTCTCGTAGTAGCCGGGATTGTCGCAGTTGGGAGGAGGCAGCACCTTTTTCCTGTTCCTGTGCCATCTTACCTGTCCCCTGAGGTAGCTCTCCCTGAGAGGAGGCCTGTTCTTTTCGTTCCATTTGGCCAGGAACGCCTCTATCTCGCTCCAGCTCCATTTCAGGGAAGAGAGATAGTTCATCAGTATGAACAGGGAACGCTTTTTCCCGTCGGAAAGGCCCTTGATTATGTTGTGTACGCACGGAGGCGCGAGCCCTATAGGGACCGCACTCTTGAGTTTCAGCTCTCTTACGGCCTTCCTCTCCTTCTTCCTTTTCTGCCTGGCCCACCAGTCGGCCGCCTCAACGACCAGCATTGAAGCCTCGTTTTCCTCGAACCTGTCCAGAAAGCCCGTCCCGAACTTCACCCTATCGGGGGACGCGTGCTCCTTCTTGAAACCATCCACCTCTTCGGGGCGCAGGGGAAGCGAAACAAGGTGGCTCTTCTCATGCAGGGAGTACGGAAGCCTGAAGAGGTGCCTCGGTGATATGAGAACAGGGTCCACGCCGGCTATCGAGTACGGGTCGATGCCGTCATCGGTCATGATTTCCCCCACCTTCTTCCCGGAATCTTCCGCGAGTTTCTCGATGCTCCACCTCTTGAGAATGGCCTTCTCGAGGTCTTGAAAAGCGAAGCCCTTCAGGTACCCAACGATTTTTCTTGCAAGTTCGGGATACTGTTCCCTGGTCTCTTTGTAGTCTACGACAACGGGTATCGACTCGAAAGGGACCCCTATGTGGAATCCGGTGCCTCCCGTGAACTTGATGGAGACATTCCTGATCCCGTGCTTTTTGAGTGCATCCACAAGAACAGAGACTGCAACCTTCCCGTGCTCGATCCGTTCGCAGTCCACGTCCAGTATAAGGTCCCAGCCGTCCCTCGTGCTCTCATAGTTTTCGGTACCCACGGTCATTGGATTCGACCATCTTTCCAGTGAGCCGTGAAACGCAACGGCGCCACCCCGGACGAGCGTGACTATGTCCTGCGGGTAGACGAGCGTATTGGGCCTTGTAGAAAAGCCCCCGTCACTGAAGACGCCGACCACTTCCCTTTTTTCAGATATTTTCAGCAGCGCGCGCTGCACGTCCTCCCTGCCGTAGTACCTGTATATATCCCTCGCGTTCATGACTAAAGATTATCACCCCCAGATTTATAGCTTTTTAAAATCGGAGCCTCAATATTATCCGGGGGCATTTTCATGATAACCTACGAGACGCGTCGCAGGATAGAGCAGGAAGAGAGGACGTCCGCGAAGCTTGTCGGTCTGCCGGAGCGTTTTCTCCACGAAGTCAGGGAATACCTCGAGAAGAAAGAGGAGATCACCAGGGAGAAGGGTGACAAGTGGGAACTGCAGACGGCGAAGCAGAGGTTCCAGGACATCCTGGAGATGAGGGAGAGGAAGCTCGTGAATTTCACCCTGTCTTTCGTGAGGTCGGGCGCCATGCCTGAAAACATGCTGCCCGAGGAGAGTGAACTATTCGACCGCATGGTGAAAACGATCAAGGAGTTTCACAAGAAAAGGGAAAACGCGATATCCGGGGAGAGAACAGAATTCAAGACAGTCGCGTTCCTGCAATCATTGCCCAGGTTCGTGGGAATAGACATGGGCCATTACGGACCGTACGCACACGGAGACATCGCGACGGTTCCGGAAGATAACGCCAAGATCCTCGTGGAGAAGGGCGCAGCAGAGCTCG
>JAUXKD010000097.1 GCA_030624445.1 Candidatus Aenigmatarchaeota archaeon | reverse complement strand
TACTCGCCGTAATTTTTCTTAACGAGTACGTGCCGCCCCTCAGGTGGGTCGGTGTAGGACTTTTGATTTTGGGCATTGTGGGATTGGGGAAGGGCTAAGACTCAGAAGACCTCTATCCCGGGCTTTCCTGGCACCGCCTGAGACGCCTTTTTAGATGACGATTTATCGGCAAACTGGAGTACGATCCTGCAGCCGTATCCCCTTTCCAGTTCCTTTGTCAGTTCGCGCAGGACCGAGAATTCTTCCTTCCCGCCAAGCATCGTATCAGGGATTCTGTCAGGGCTTTTCACGATGCCGGGAACGAGACGGCTCACTTCTTTCCCGTAAGGTTTGAATTTTTTCCGGCTCATTACACTTTTCAGTATTTTGCCGGTATCTCTCGTGTTTTTTATCTCATCTTTCATCACTTCGAACAGCTCGTATTTCCATTCGGGTGCCACGATCAGGTTTATCTTTGAGGGCTCCACTTTAGCCAGTTTCACGACATTGGCTATGTCTTCTTCGAGCTGTCCTATCAGGTCCTCGATTGCCATTGCTTTTTTGTCAGCCTTCCTGGATTTTGGCCACCCGGAAACTGAAACAAAACCGGGCATCCCTATTTTCATCCACAGCTCTTCCCCGAGGTGGGGAGCGAATGGGGAAACCATCTGAACCAGAATCTTAACACACTTACCGAAAAGGCCCTTGTTGACTTCAACGCCTTTCGCGTATTCGTGGAGATGATTCACGAACTCCATGATGCCGTTCACGGCCAGGTTGAACTGGAAATTTTCGATCTGCCTGCTTACATTATCAACAGCAATGTTCAGCTTTGATTCAAGTATCCTGTCCCGGATGCTGCTGGCTTTGTACTTTCCGAATGATATTTTATCCGTGTTGTCGCTCACCAGCCTGAATACCTTCTTGACGAACCTGTAGGCCCCCTGCACACCCTTATCGTCCCATTCCAGCTGGTTCTCCGGGCTCGCAACGAACAACAGGAATACTCTCGCAGTATCTATTCCATACCTTTCCCCTATCTCTTCCTGCGTCACGACGTTGCCGAAGTTCTTGCTCATCTTGTGACCGTCTTTGTAAACAATCCCCTGGTTGAACAGCCTCTGGAAAGGCTCGTTGAAATCAATCAAACCGAGATCCTTCAATACCATTGTAAAAAATCTTGCGTACATTAGGTGAAGCACCGCATGCTCCACGCCGCCTATGTACTGGTCAACGGGCATCCAGTATTTCACCGCCCCCTTATTGAATGCGGACTTCTTTTCTTTAGGAGAGCAGAACCTTATGAAATACCAGCTCGAGTCAAAGAAGGTATCCATCGTGTCCGTTTCCCTTTTCGCAGGACCGCCGCATTTCGGGCATGAGGTTTTAACGAATTTCTCCGACTTTGTGAGAGGATTGCCCTCACCAGTGAATTTCACATTAGTCGGAAGCAGGATGGGGAGATCCTTCTCCCGAACAGGGACCGTGCCGCATTTTTCACAATAAACCATGGGAATGGGAGTTCCCCAGTATCTCTGCCTCGATATCAGCCAGTCCCTGAGCTTGTATTCCACGGCGGCCTTTCCCTTCCCTTTCTTATCGAGGAACTTCGTTATTTCTCCTATCGCTTCGATGTTACTCAAACCGTCAAATCTTCCCGAGTTGACCATTTTCCCCTCGTCGCAGTAGGCTCTTGCCATCTCATCCGGATCGAGTTCATGGAATGGATTCTGAATCACAACCTTTATCGGTATTTTGTATTTCTTCGCGAACATGAAGTCCCTCTGGTCATGCGCCGGAACGCCTATTATCGCCCCGGTACCGTACTCCATGAGCACGAAATTCGCTATGTATACGGGAATCTCATCTCCCGTCACCGGATGTATGACGTGCCTTCCAATGAACATCCCTTCCTTCTCCGACTCTTCGGACATCCTTTCGAACTTCTCCTTGGTAACGACCTTGTTTATGAATTCCCTGACGCCCTTCTCGTACCTGGTTCCCTTGACGAGGTCCGTCACGTCTGGATGCTCCGGCGCGTAGACCATGAAAGTAATCCCGAAAAGCGTGTCGGCTCTCGTTGTGAAGACGGAAAGCGCCTTGTCCGAATCCTTGATCTTGAAATCTATCCTCGTGCCCTCGCTGCGCCCGATCCAGTTCTCCTGCATCTTTTTGACGTTATCTGGCCTTTCGATCTTTTTCAGCCCTGCCAGAAGCCTTTCGGCATACTTCGTTATTCCGAGAAACCATTGTTTCATGTTTTTAACTTCAACGCCGCTCTCGCATCTCCAGCATCTTCCACCCTCGACCTGCTCGTTCGCGAGAACCGTCTTGCACTTCGGGCACCAGTTCACGGGCGCCTTCTTCCTGTAGGCAAGACCCTTCTTGTGCATCCGCAGGAAGAACAACTGGTTCCATTTGTAGTACTCAGGATAGCACGTTGTCAACTCTCTCGTCCAGTCGTAGCTGAGACCCAGGGATTTCTGGTCTTTCTTTATGCCGGCTATCGCATTTCTCGTGTAAACATTCGGGTGTGTTTTCTCTTTTATTGCAGCATTCTCCGCGGGCAGGCCGAAGGCATCATAGCCCATGGGATAGAGAACGTTGAATCCCTTCATCCTCTTGTACCTTGCCACGCAGTCGCCCATGGAATAGTTTCTGATGTGCCCCATGTGCAGACCCGCTGCGCTCGGATATGGGAACATCTCAAGGATGTAGTAGCTCTTCTTCTTCGGGACTTCCCTGACCCTGAAAATCTTCGCTTTTTCCCACTTCTTCTGCCACTTCTTCTCTATTTTTTTTAAATCTGTTATCATATCTATCTATTCGTGCACATCTTCATATAAATTGGTTATTTCGAGCCGCAGAGGAAATGATATCGTCAATAAAAAGGATATGAACTGCGCATGAATCCAACGGCAGGAGACCGCCATCAACAATCCGAAAAAAAGCATTCACGACTTGCCTTGTAAAGTCTTCTTCACCCTTTTTCTCAGGTCATCCACGTCGACAGGCTTTGTTATGTAGTCGATGACATTCGCCATTCCGAGCAGTTCTCTTTTTTCAT
>JAUXKD010000072.1 GCA_030624445.1 Candidatus Aenigmatarchaeota archaeon | reverse complement strand
GGACAGGTAAATGGTAAGGATCCGCTCAGCCCCATCCTCAAATGGGACCTCATAGAAAGAATGTGGAAGATGGTTGAAGAATTACCGGAACCAACGGGGCATGTTATTCAACTGCATGATCGGGACGAGATATATTTGAGAAAAATTGGCGAAACATATGGTAACAAAGAAAGCTGGGCAAGTAGGGAGCGCGAAAAGGGGATTGGTATATTGAAGAAAAGGGCAAACCTGAGAGGGATGCTCGCTACTTGATAGGGAATCCGTTATACCTTCACTCCCTGAAGAAGTTTATTTGCCCAAAGATTATGTGAAGAAGATTTTCGACCTGTATGTTTATTCAGACCCCGCTTTTCCCCAACCCTCCGGGTCTTTTGACCATTCCAGGACCGAGTCTTTCTCTTCCTCTTTGATGTATCCCATCTCGGATGCGACCTGGATGAGTGCTTTGAAATTGCTCAGTGTCGTAAGCCTGCAATTTGCTTTGTCGAAATTCTCACCGGCCTCTTTCAGCCCGTAGGTGAATATGGCAAAGCAATCGTCGACTATCCCACCGGCTTCCCTGATTGCGTTGATAACGAAAATAGAGCTGCCCCCCGTGCTTATGAGGTCCTCGATAACGAGAACACGCTGTCCCTTTTTCAGCTTTCCCATAATAAGGTTTTCTTTCCCGTGGTCCTTCTTTTTGCAAATGACGTACACAAGGGGCTTGTTCATTTTTTCCGCGACCCAGGCCGCCCACGGGATTCCCGAAGCCGCGACGCCCGCTATCACGTCCGCGTCGATGCCCATATTTTTTATCACGTCTGCCAGGCATTTCACAACCGTCTTCCTTTCCGCCGGATAAGAGAGCAGCAGCCTGTTGTCCGTGTATATGGGCGCCAGGATACCCGAAACCCATTTGTAGGGCGGATCCGTTCTCAGGCTCACCGCCTTCAATCCCAGTAAAATCTCTGCTATTTCCCTTTCCAAAAAACCACCGTCAAATCTTTCCCAGCAGCAGCGAAAGCAGGGCCATCCTGACAGGGACGCCGTACGCGGCATGGTCGAAGTATTTGGCGAAGGGCGTCGAATCCACCTCCGTGCTTATTTCACTTACCCTAGGCAGGGGATGCATGACTATCAGGCCTTTCTTCGCCTTTTCCAACAGCTTCTTGTCCACCCTGTAGGAACCTTCCAGTTTCCCGTACTCGCTGATATTCAGGAACCTCTCCTTCTGTATTCTTGTCACGTAAAGGACGTCGACGTCGGAAACAACGTCCTGCAGCGTCCTGAACTCTTTTATTTCACAACCGTAAGTCTTCTTTACGTCTTTCACGATTTTGTCCGGCATCCTCAGGGAATCCGGAGAAACGAGGTTTATCTCAGGGCCGTACATGCCAAGCAGGTATATCAGCGAATGCACGGTCCTCCCGTACTTCAGGTCGCCGCACAGGGCCACGCTCACCTTTTCCAGGCCCTTCTCCTTTTTTATGGTGAACATGTCCATAAGCCCCTGGGTCGGATGGTGGTTGGGGCCGTCGCCCGCGCTTATCACCGGGTTTTTCGCGACATCGGCCGCCCGCTTGCCCGAGCCCACCTCGGGGTGCCTTATCACGATTATGTCCGAATAGCTGTCGGCCATCCTAACGGTGTCTTCGAGCGACTCGCCTTTTTTCACAGAAGTTTCCTCCTCGGTTGAAAAGCCCAGTACGGAACCGCCGAGCCTTTGCATAGCCGAAGTGAAAGAGAGCCTCGTTCTCGTGCTCGGCTCGAAAAACAGCGTTGCCAGGATCTTCCCTTTCAGCAGTTCGGGGACCTCTTCTCTTTTCAGGTAGCCCAGCATGACTTCGGATCTGTTAAGAATCTTGTCCACGTCTTCCTTTATCAGATCCACCGTGGTTATTATGTCTTTCCTCTTGAGTTTCATACCCTTCAAAAGAAAGCTTTAACCCGAGGATTTAAAAATAATTCGCAAGAAAAACCCACATGTCGAACCACGCAAAGAAATAAACAAAAAGGCCGTTAGATACCCACCACGTCATCTTGTTCTTCCCTATCACGCGCTCAGTGAGGTGCCCCAACACTATGGCAATAACCACGGCCAGACCCAGGGCGTACATCACACCGCCAAGCATGAGAGACAGCCACCCTACAGCCATGCCCACGGCTATATGAATCATAACCGACATCCTTGCTTGCTTCAAATCCTCGTTCATGAGAATCATTTGTCCAAGGCCTATAAAAACATTCGCTTTTCTCTGTGGCGTAAGGAAAATACACGAATCACTACTTCTCGCTCCATCTGGATACGTAGATGATGCCAAAGACGCATATGATGGTCGTAACCAACGCGGTTATAAGGGTGAATGTATAGCCGTCACCGATAACGCCCATAAATTCCACCATCTTGTTCACGCCTTCTTTTATAACGTCCCTCCATACCAGGGCTATCATGAAACCGAATGCAGCAAGCACGGCCTTCGCTATGTTCTTCCTTATCTCGTGCTTTACCTTTTTGGCGGCGGAAAAAAGCCTGTCGTCTACCGTGGTCTTATCCGCGATTCTCCTGGCACCGGCCACAAGCCTGTCGTCGAGCGTCGTCCTCTCGAGCATTTTCTTTAGTTTCTTTTTCATGGGACTATCTCTTCTTTTTATACCGCATCTTCTTCTTCTTCTTGTTCAGCTTGTGCCTCTTCATCTTCCCTCTCTTTCTTTTCCTTCCACAGGGGCACATGTCAAAACACCTTCCCTTTTACCAAAGGTTAACTTTCCAATTACGATTATTTTAACTTTTCTTTAAATAAACATAACAATAAAAACTTAACGAAATAATATAAAATAAGAATTAACTATAAGGTATTATTATGAAAGTCAAATATCTGATGCTGTGTTTTTTGGCCGCGTTCCTGATTTCATCGTCGGCGGTCAAGGCAGAGGACATCAATTCTTTAATACTAACCACGAACGTGAACTATCCTGACACCCTGGTAGCGGCCGTTGCGGCTGAGAAAATAGGCGCCCCCCTGCTGCTTACGGAACCAGGTGAGCTGTCAACGGAAACCAAATCTGAGATAGAAGCCCTTGGAGCCAACAGCACGATATATATAGTCGGCGGACCCTCTGTGATAACGGAAGAAGTCGAGGAAGAGCTTGAAGGAAATTACCAGGTAGTTAGATTGTGGGGCATGACCAGATACGGAACAGCCGTGGAGGTCGCGAACTACTTCTGGGACGAGTCGGCGAAGGTAGTCCTGGTCTGGGACTCTCTCCTCAGGCCTTCTTTAGGGGACAGCGAAATGATTTCACAGGCCAAGGAACTGGCGATCGAAGAGGGAACGCCTCTCCTGCTGACAAGCAGGAGTCACATCTCTTCACAAGTGGAGAGCGCATTGGTGAATCTCAGCGTGCAGGAGGTAATCCTCATAGGCAGCGTTGGAAGCGGTGTCCTCACGGCGCTTGACGACTTGGGGATAATAGTCTCAGAGCACATAAAAGGACCAACTCCGAACGAAACGAAAAATCTTCTGAAGGAAAAACTCAAAAACAAAATAAAGAACAGGACAATAGCGAGCGGCAAGAGGCCTCTTGTTGTTATAGCCATAGGGAACTGGTCTGACACGATAAAGGCGCCTTACATGCCAAACGGAACCAGCAGGCATATCACATCCGAGGACCAGATAGACGATCTTATAGCTGAAATAGAGGAGAACAATTACAGCAGGATACTGGTGGTGGGGAAACCCGACCTTGCGAGGATTGTCCGCGACAGGCTGATCGAAGCCGGAATATCAACCACCCTGCTCTCAGGTAAACCCGCAACCGTTGCAAGGCTACTCATGCAAAGGGAAAAGGCCGCAATAAGGAAGCGGGCCCTTCTGGCTAAAAAAGTCTTGAAGCTT
>JAUXKD010000096.1 GCA_030624445.1 Candidatus Aenigmatarchaeota archaeon | reverse complement strand
TAGAGAGTCAGTGGAGGCATACGCGGGTGAATCAAGTGGCGGTATCAAAAATAGACCGTCTCCAGCAGTGTCAATGTCGGAAATTATGTATCTGCTAGTTGAGTCTATTTCGAGCATGTCTCCGGGTTTCTTTGACGTTTCAAGGAAGGAATCGCTTCCTGTATCCTCGCTGTCATTGAAAAACTGGAAGGTATTATCATCATCGACGTAAACGACATCGTAAACACCGGCCTGCTTCTCGTCCACGGCCACGAAACTGAAGTTCTTTCCGTCTCCTGTGAGATTTTCCTTCACACCCATGAAGATAGTCGAGCTGAGGTTTAGGCCGAGCAGCTCGCTGAAGTTGCCCCCGGTTGGGCCAGTTTCATTGTTTATAGAATACATCATGTCTATGAAAATGGGGTCGAGGGAGCCCATCAATCTGACGACGGGCCTGAGGACCTCGCTGAGTATTTTGAAACCCATCTCAACGCTTTCGCCCGACTGGGTTAAAGTGACTCTGTAAATGCCTTCAGGGAGTGATGTGATGTGCTCATATTCGACCATGTCAGGGGTTCCGTTAAGTATAGTAAAGTTTTCTGGATTATCCCCGGTGCTGTTGATAATCACTCCGGTGATGTTGACATCGAGCGTCCTGTTCGCTTTGAACGTGATAACCTCGCCCACTTCGTAAATGTTTTTGTCCATGAAAGCGAGTAGTGCCTGCCCGGAGGCTGAAATTATGAAAAATCCGAGAAATAAGGAAACCAGAACCTTTAAAAAACTTTTCATAGACTTACTATCGCTTTTTTCCTATAAAAAGTTTTTGAAGCATACATTTTAAACATCAGGTCATTGTACAGAGTCAGCATATATAATCGATACTATGATACTATATTACCCTCTGGTACTAAAGTAACTCTGTTATTTCGTCCCACCGAAGGTCAATTCGTCACCGACAGCTGTCTTGGTTTCCCGGATCTTTCCTCGATTTATCTCGATTATCCATTTGGCGGGTTTTGAGGGACCTTACACCTTCCATGTGGCTGGATGCATGCCTAAGGGCTTCACGCCTTCAAAAAGACCAACGACCTTCTTTTTTTCATCCAGGAAAATTATGTCGATGGGAAATCTCATTCCCAGCATCCATATGGAATGGGACCCCTCCCCCCCGAACTCCATCAGGAGGCAGCCATCGTCCCCGATCTCTTTCCTGAACATGAGGCCGATCGTTTTCTTCCAGAAACTTTTCGCGACATCAACCTTTTTCGCAAGAACTCTCTTTCTTGTTTTGTTGGTTATCATCTTTTTACTATGTGGGCTGTGATTAATAATTATTTAGAATTATAATATTCTTCTTTCTTATTCGGTTGCACCAGTCCTTTCGAGGCTCTCCTGCCGCTGGGAGTCCTTTTCCGATTCCGGACCGCTCAGCTGTCTCTTTATATTCTTCGCCAGGTTCGGGCCTACGATCTGGGACAGTGACGTCACGGGCGCTTTCCTCAGCTCTTCCAGCCCACTGAAGCCCCTGTTGAAAAGCATCCTTGCCCTCACCCTCCCCACTTCCCTGAGCTTTATCAGGGGGAGGAGCTCTTCCTTGATTCCGTATTTTGTTCTCAGCCTTGTTTTTCTTACCTGCTTCAGAATGCCCATCATGTTCAGGAGAAGGCCGAGTTCGTGCATGGAGTAGAAAAGCCAGTCTGATATGTCCAGCCTGGCACGCAGTTCCCCGGGCGTCACGCCGAAATTTTCAAGCAGCATGTCCTCACCGGCCTCCTCTCCCCATTCCCTGAGCATCCATGTCAGCTTCAGGCTGCGCAGGAAATCGTCGTAATCCAGGTCCCATTCGTCAGGTATCTTTCCCATCAGGTTTTGCTGCTGGCCCATCAAAAAATCGAGAAGTGTTTCACCGTCTTCGTTTTCCATATCCTTTTTCCTTATGTTTAGTCCACGTTTCATTTCAAGGCACCTGGAAAGCACATGGAGTATGGAAACATCACCGGTTTTATTCTCTTCCTGCATCTTTTTCAGGCTTTCTATGATATGATTCGCGGTGAGCGGGTCTATGTAAAGTTCGGCCACCCTCTTGCCTATCCTGGTAGGTTTTATTTCTTCGTCCGTCTCGTTGAGCAATGCAGAAGCCGACTGGAAATCCCCGGCACCGGAGTCTCCGGATCCGTCCCTCTTAATGAAATTGAACCCTTCCAGAAGTTCCAAGACATTGCCTATCACCTTTTCAAGCCTGGAGGTGTCCTTGTACTGAAAGGCGTAGAAAGTTCTGCCAAAAAAATCCAGCAGGGATTTCTTTGTCGTCCCGTTGTCGGTTGCTATGAGTGAGAGGACATGAGTCCTCAGGACGGGCTCAACACCCAGCTTCGACACTATTTTTTCGGGATCCCCGTGGATGTATTCCTTCCACAGCTTTTTCGCCTCCGCTGAAGTCTTCGCTATCAGAATGGCTTCCCCCTCCTTGTCGTATGTCGGCCTTCCGGCTCTTCCCATCATCTGCTGGGCCTCCAGAACGGGAATGTAATCCATTCCCCTGAACGTGGAGAACCTTTTCAGATCCCGGACGATGACCCGGAAGGCGGGAAGGTTGACACCCGCCGCCAAGGTCGGAGTGGCGCATATTATCTTTATAAGTCCCCGCTTGAAGTTGTCCTCAATCAGTTTCCTCTGTTTCGCAACAAGGCCCGCATGATGGAAAATTGCACCCTTCTGAAGGCATTTTGCCAGCTTCTCGCACTGTTTCGTCGGATGCATCAGGGCGTGCGAGATGTCGTGTGAAAGCTTCGTCAGTTCCTCCTTCTCTTCCGGTTTCAGCAAAGGCCTCAGAATGTCGCCCAGCTTGTCTGCCAGGGACTCCGTCCCCTTTCTCGTTGAGACGAAAATGAGGGACTGCTTTCCCCGATTGATGGTGTCCTTGGCTATTTCAAAAACAGGGGGAAGGTCCGCACCCAGTTTCAGGTCAGGCTTTTTCGGATTCCAGCTGATTTTCCCCTGTAGGAACTTCTACTGGCGTCGGGCCACGGCAGCGGCCGCCTGGACCAGCATTGTGGCCAGCGCGCTATTGATGTTCG
>JAUXKD010000107.1 GCA_030624445.1 Candidatus Aenigmatarchaeota archaeon | reverse complement strand
GCCGGCCTTCCCATCGCCTTTAACTGCCGTCGAAGGAGTTTCGCCTTTCTTCCCGTCCTCGGAGACCCTATCTTTCCGGGCATAGTCTGTGAGATACCAACCGGTCCCTTTGAGTTGAAAGGAGGTGTTGGAAATAAGTTTTTTGACTTTCCCTTTACAGGTGGGGCAGCGGCTCAAGGGGTTCTCTGTAATCCTCTGCGTGATCTCAAAAGGGCCGCATTTCTTGCATTCATATTCATAGATGGGCATGGATTATTCCTTAAGGAAACTCTGAATATTTACTCAGAATAGTCATTGGACTGGGAATTGTCAATCCATGAGTAAATGACCAGAATCCGTGCGTAAGCTTGCGGCACCGTATAACCCCTGGCCGTCGAGAAGGCGGTGGGTGCAAGGCGGCCCTATCTTACAGGCGGATCGCACCGGAGCGTACAGGGCAGTACGTGAGGATGCGAACCCGATGCGACAACGAAGCAAGCGCCCCGTTCGGCTGAGCTCAGGTCGATGCCTTATCGACGGATCAGGGAAATGATTGACGTCGGGAGAGAAACTCTCTAGTTTCGGTTCCGTGACTTTTTATCTCGCCTTTGCCATCGGCTTCTCCGTGGCTTCTATCCCAGGGCCGACTATCATTGTCATCGCCACCGAAACTCTGAGAAAAGGGGCCAAGGCCGGCTTGCTGACCATGCTGGCTGCGCCGCTCATGGACGCCTTGTTCATGCTGCCTCTTGGGCTTCTTCTCCAGGCCACTCTCTTTCCCGGTAGGGGGGCCATAGTCCTTGGAATGTTCGGCACGGGTTTGCTCGTATGGCTGGGACTGCAATCCATTCAGGCCGGTATCAGAGAGACGCCGCTGGGGCTTGGCGCGGGAGCCGAGCTGTCCCAGGGCCGACGTGAGATCCCTTCGTTCTGGAAGGGAGTGCTGACCCACATGACAAGCCCTTATCCGTATCTCTATTGGAGCACCGTCGGCTCCTCTTTCATCCATCAGGCCCTTGAACAAGGAGGAGCCTGGTTGGCCGCATTGTTTCCATTAGGCTTCTGGCTCGGCACCAGCGTTTTACCTTGCTGGTCATCTATCTCCTGGCACAAGGCAAAAGACTCCTGCCGCCTCGCTTTGAGCCCTATCTGCACCATCTTTCCGGCCTCATGCTGATCGCCGGCGGAATTCTTTTAGCGAGCAAAGTATGGCAGGGGTTTTTCTAGGAGGTAGACACCGCCTGCCTGTGCGTCACCAAATTTGCCCTTGTTCTTCCTTCCGTGATATCCAAGAGCTTTTCCCTCGTTGATAAATTATGGAAGATCCCAAACACCCCGCAACAACAACGACAGGCCCGTCGTCCGATGCTCGGATAGTTGAAGCGGGCGAGGCGCAGAAGAAGTTCGCTCTTCTGGTCGTCGGTCTTTGCCATTCTTTGAATCACTTGCAGCACAGCATCAATTCCGTGCTCTTTCCCATCATGATGAGGGATCTCGGCTTCGGCTTCCTGCAGCTCGGTTTTCTCTCTGCGGTTTCCAACATCATCGGCCAGAGCCTGGAGGTTACCTACGGCTTTCTCACCGGCATTTTCAAACGGACGGCCATCCTGGGCGTCGGAAACATGCTGATGGGAGTCTCCACCATTCTTCACTCCGTGGTCGGAAGCTATCCGCAGCTCATGACCGCGCGCATCGCGGCAAGCATCGGCTCCAGCCCTCAGCATCCGATCGGGTCGAGCATCCTGTCGCGATACTTTCCCCAGGCCCGGGGCTGGGCCCTGACCCTTCACCATACGGCGGGAAATACCGGCACCTTCATCGGGCCCGCGCTGGTTGCCCTTCTCCTATTGTATGCGGGGTGGAGAGTAGCGTTCATCGTCTTCGGTGTGCCGACGCTTCTGCTCGGCCTGTTTCTCTTTAAGCTCCAGGACCGGGCCGGTGCCGCGGACAGAGGGGAAAAGCGGACGATAAAGGCGAGCTGGCAGGTTTACCTCAAGTGTCTCAGAAACCGCAATATTCTTTTAACAGCTCTCGTCCTGATGGTCGGCGCCGCCGGACGAGGATCGGGAATCAATTCGGTCTATCTTGTGCCGTTCTTCATGGACAGGTTCGACGTGACCGCCTCCGGCGGAGGATTTCTCTTGACGCTGCTCGCCGCCGGCGGGCTCGTCGGGCCGCTTGCCATCGGCTGGCTCTCCGACCGCTTCGGCAGGCGGGCGCCGACCGTCCAGGTCACGCTTTTATTGTCCGCGCTGATGACCGTCGCGCTCGCCCAGCACGTCTCGCTCGGGCCTTTGTTTTACATGAACCTGGTCCTTTACGGCTGCGTCGTTCAGGCTCGCAGCTCGCTCACGCAGGCGATGCTGGGCGATTTTGTCACCGAGGAGATGACCGATGCCGCGTTTTCCATATTTTTCTTCGTCGGATTCATCTCGGGACCGATATGGCTCTTGATCACAGGGTACGTCATCGACCAGTTCGGCTTCACGCCGGCCTTCTACCTCGCCGCCTCGACGTACATAGCCGGCATGCTGCTGCTACTGTTCGTGAGAGAGTAAACTGGGCGGGATTTTTCAGGAAGAGGGCCTGTGGTGCGTTGTTCTCCTACCGAAACTTGACATGTGTATGATATACAAATATGATACACATCACTCAATGTAAGCCGTTTGAGAGGTTGGTATGAAGGCAGAGAGACGAGCGCGTAAACAATTTATCTTGCCGGTGGCAAAGATAAAAAAGGCTAGAAAAATCCTGTCCGCTGAGACGGACACCGAAACTGTGGAGCGGGCATTGGACCTTGTTATAGCCGATGGGGAGATTCGCAAAGTACTTTCCTCCGTGAAGGGTTCCTGCAATATCGAAGACGTCTATGGCCGTCTCGCCCGCTAAGGCGATCCTTG
>JAUXKD010000128.1 GCA_030624445.1 Candidatus Aenigmatarchaeota archaeon | reverse complement strand
GAGTGGAATTTTCTCGATTATCTCGTCCGCCTTTTTTTCATTACCTTTATCTCGCAATTTCTTGGCCCGCTCAAGTGCTTCGTTCTCTTTTTCCTGTCTCGCTTCTTCGATTTTCCTCGCCTTCTCCTCGGCCTTTCTTTGGATCTCTGCTTGGTCTTCCAGGTAGGATGTGACATGGAGCCGGGCTGTTCCCATGGCTTCTTTCACTGGATCTGAATATTTCTTTTTCTCCGCTTGTGCATGCTTAATAATAGGGTCGTATGAACCGGCTATCTCCTCTATCGTTTCCTTCGCGGTCAGGATAAAATCATTCGCAGCCGTAAGAGTTTTATGATTATGAACAATAATCCTTTTCGCCCGGTCAGGAAAACCGAGTGCGTCCTTTTTAAATTTCTCAGTTTGTTCCATATTTTTTCTCCTTAATTTGCCCACATTTATGGGCTTATCCTCTCTATCGTTGTTTTTACTACTGTGATGTCGTCGACACGGTGCTTCTCTTTTATGTTGTCAGGATACTCGTATGCTTTCTGTGGGTATTTGATTGTCTTTATTTCGATGTCGTCTTTGAGGGCATTTTTCCCATGGTATATTCCTGGCTTATCCTTGGTGCCGATGAGCCTTGCCTTCTCTCTATTGAATTCATCTCTCTGATCTTTTAGCTCGAGGTACATTTCAAGTTCTATTTGATTAATCTCGCTTATCTCCACTAGGCCAGTGCTGTGTAGGGGCTTGCATATGTGATTGAATGAACAAAGTCCGCAGGTCGTCGGGTCGAAAGGCATCGGTTCTGGGTACTTTTTCATCCGGACATAGTAGTTCACGCTGCGAGCCACGATGCTGTCCCGTTCCCATAGGTCGAAGTCAAATAGCATAGGTATGATTCTGGGCTTCATTCCGAACGTCGCTATGATTAGTAGGCCAACTGGCTTTCTCATAAAAACCATGTAGGTATTCAATTGACTCGGTATTTTCTGGATCCAGAATTTGGGGTGTCTTTTGAGGTCCTCTATCGTCTTGGTTGAATTCCAGTAGTGAGGGGATACGGTCTTGACTTCCGCCGGGACTTCTCTCAAGTGTTCAAAAGGAGGAGAGAATTTTCTGTTTAGGGGCGACGCTCCGTCAATCTTTCCGCTTATGCGGAGGCTCTTGTATTTCTCCAGTCCTTTCATATCAGTATTGAATTTTTCCTGTGACCTAGTTATCTCATAGCCAGCAGTACCCAACCATTTCTTTACATCCCACTCCTTGCTCATCCCTTCGTCAGTTCGCCAACGTCCTCGGACGTCCATCTGATGGCGTTCTTGCCAGACAAGTCGGCAGTGGACGAGATGCTTCTTGCATGGGTGATGATATTCGCTGGCCCAGTTGTACCGTGAGTGGTCGCTGGGGGGCCATGGTTGCCTCTCCGCATCCATTTTCGCACCCATTTCTGCGGCAACTTCGGTCAGTTCCTGGAGCAGTAAATCCCGTTGTGCGATGCTCAATGAGGATCTCATCCTTTGGCCTCCTTGATTAGTCTGTGAAGTCTTTGAAATGCGTTATTGTAGGCCACCTTCCTGCCCCTGGAAAAAGAAGCTCCTTGAAAATCCACCTTTTTTTCTGCTGCTTCCTTTAGCTCGCTCGCATCGCTGGCAGCCAAAGTTAAATAGGTTGCCAGATCCTCGAGCTTTTCAATCAGCTTTTTTGCTCTCATCTTCCTTCTCCTTTTCTGCTTGCTGTTTAAGATAGAATTCGTCCGGGGGCTCTTTCAACTCTCCAGGAGTTTTGCCCTCTTCCTTCGCCGACGCCTCTTCTTTTTTCCCTTCCTTCTTAGATTTCTTTCCAGCTGTTTTCTCCTCTTCCTCAACATCCTGAATTGCCAAGGCTTCATCCACCTCATCAACTTTCTCTATGGTCTCAGCCTTCACGTCAATGACCTTGCTCCCTCTTTCTGCTTGGGCCAGAATCTCGTCTATCTGCACGGGACCCAGCTCGTGTCGGTATCCATACACAGTTACGTATGCCTTGTGATCCTTTGTACTCAGGTGCTTCTGTGGTTCGACTTTGCTCACGCCGATTGCCGGGTGCGATTTCATTATGTTCCGCTCTACTATAGTTGACGCTATGCGATCTCCAAATCTTTGCTTTTGTGTATGTTCATTCAGGCAGTCGATTATTACGGGATCCTCGTAATTTATCCACAAGCCAAGCGGTGGGACGGTAGGAAAAAATGCCCATCGTCCCAGCTTTTTTTCTTCTGGCTTTTCATCCTTCGTCCCTATGACTGCACAGTTGGGATGGAGCTTTTCTTTCGTCGCCTTTCCGCTCTTCCATACGACTTTTTTCATCTTGGATTGTATGGATTCGATGAAGTAGGCATAAATATTGTAGAGTAGGGTCTTGTCCACGACCACCACATTTCCCGCAAGGTTATAGCCTATGCCGATTTTCCTGATGAATACGCTTTCGATCATCTTGGTCGTTGGATGGCGTTCGATGTAGGGGTTCGGATGCTCCCTTTCATCTGCAGTTACTTTTTGCGGTGTCACAATGCTGATCCCGGCTACCTTATTCAGTAGATTGTATCCCTCATTGGTTATG
>JAUXKD010000084.1 GCA_030624445.1 Candidatus Aenigmatarchaeota archaeon | reverse complement strand
TGGAAATCGTCCTGAGGACAGACGGGTCTCTGAACATTCCGTTAGTCGGAACCAGTGCTGCAGTTTAGAAATTGCAGATTTCAACAGGTGATCAAGATGGTTGAGATGTTATTCCATTTCATGCCCATACTGGGCCTCGGGTTTGTCTTGGGTTTGGGGCATGCGCTGAATGCTGACCATGTCGCGGCCGTATCAACGATAGCCGGCCAGACAAAGAGTTTAAAAAAATCGTCATCGTTCGGGGCGATATGGGGAATGGGCCACACAACTGCATTGTTTTTAATCGGGTTTGTAATTCTGGTTTTCAGGTTGGCCATACCTGACAAAATCGCACTGTCTTTCGAGTTGCTGGCCGGGTTTGTTTTAGTGGTACTGGGTATGGATGTGTTAAGGAAGATTATAAGGGATGATGTGCATGTACACAGACACGAACACCGTGACGTCACGCATAAACATTTCCATCGCCATAAAGAATCGCCTTCCCATAACCACGGCCATAAATCATTTCTTGTAGGAATGGTCCACGGTCTTGCCGGAAGTGCGGCGTTGATGCTTTTGGTTCTGATGACTGTGAACTCAACATTGCAGGGACTCCTTTTCATATTGATTTTCGGTGTCGGCTCTACTTTGGGCATGCTGGTGACCGGCGCGGTTATCGGATTACCTTTCAAGTTTACAGCGAGATCCGGCAGGATCAACGGCATCGTAAAAACAACTGCCGGTATCATCAGTGTCGTTTTGGGATTTGCAATAATATACGAAATCGGCTTTTGTTAACCGGCTGTTCTTCCAGTATTGAATCACGTCACGTGCCGGGGAACAACTTAAAAAAACAATAAATGAAGAGGTGGTCTGGATGTGTTCGACTTGCGCAAAACACAGGAAGAAAAAGAAGTGATAAAAACCCTTATCAAAAGGCCGGTGCACCAAGACGGTGTTCTCTGGTTATAACAAGCATAACATTTTAAATTCTGCATCCAATAAGACTGATGGAATCGCTTGCCAGAGAAGTCGACCTTCTGAAAGAAACCGATGCTGCCAAATTGGTGAAATCGAGAATAGACGAATTCAGGGAAACCGGCGAAGGTCCGGACGGGGAGATTTTCAAGGAGCTCTGTTTCTGCATCCTTACCGCAAATTTCACAGCGGAAGGGGGCATCAAGATTCAAAAGGAAACGGGAGACGGCTTCTTGACTATGCCAGAACCTGAGCTTACGAAAAAACTCAAAGAGCTCGGGCACCGTTTCCCGAAAACCAGGGCAGAATACATCGTTGAGGCGAGGAATCACAAGGATTCGCTCAAAAAGGTATTACGTTCCCCTGACGAGACGGGTACAAGGGAATGGCTCGTCAAAAACGTCAAGGGGCTCTGGTACAAAGAAGCCAGCCATTTCTTGAGGAACATCGGCTACGAAAACCTGGCAATAATCGATTTCCACATAATCGATATCCTTGACAGGCATAAGGTCATTGAAAGGCCGAAGACGCTGACGAGAAAGAGGTATCTGGATATTGAGATGGTTCTGAAAAAGCTTGCGAAAAGGCTCGGGATGAGCCTTGCCGAACTGGACCTGTACCTCTGGTTTGCAGAAACAGGAAAAATACTCAAATAGGGCGGTCAGGATAGTCTCAGGCTTTCGGAGCAAAAGGAAGGTCGTGGAAGTTCTTGGAATAAGAGACTGAAGAAAGCGTGTTATTTTCAGCTCACTCGGCGACGTTGACCCAGTGGTCTCCTTCATCGCCTATTCTCATGGTCTTGTTCCTTCTCTCACCCTCCAGCATTATTTCCTTTATCATTTTGGTGTCAACGCTCACCAGGAACTCCTCCTCGAGACCGTGGCGTATGTGATCGAGATGGAGCCTGCCTCTTTTGTTGAGAAGCTGTGAGATAAGGTTTATGAGGTCCTCTGTCATGTTCCACGGGTATATCACCCACACCCAGGGGATCTTCTCCACCCAGAAGTCCGGGATGTCTTCAGAAGGCGTGGAGTCGAAAATCTGCATGGTCGCCGTCTTCACTTCATCCGGGTTGAGCGTCTGGATGTGCTTTTTGGCCTCGACGAGGCTTTCTCCGGTGTCAGAGCAGTCGTCAACAATGAGCACCTTTCTCCCTGAAAGGTCCATTTTAAGCGGGAATTTTATCTTGGCTTCGCCGTCCGGACTGGCGGTGATCCCCCAGTGCTCGAGCTTGAGCGAGAGCAGGTCTTTCACACCCAGAAAATCGCACAGGTTCCTTGCAGGGACCCAGCCACCCCTGGCCAGGCCGATGATGATGTCGGGCTGGTAGCCGGACTCCTTTATCTTCTCCGCCAGCTTCCTTGAATTGATATAGACGTTCTCCCATGACCGCATGTCGCACTTCACTTTTTCAGCCATACGATTCACAAACCAGCATCCTTCAATGCCTCCCCGCAGGAGCACGACCTTTCCTCCGGGACTGCCGGTATGAGTTCCTTGAGCACCTTCTGGACGTTTACTGTGTTCATTTTCATCGTCTCGACCACTTCCTTGGTGCTGACCGGCTTTTCGGCCCACACGTCGTAGTCGGTGACAGATGATATCGAGAGATAGCACATCTCAAGCTCCCTTGCCAGCTGGGCCTCCGGTACCAGGGTCATGCCAATTATGTCAGCATTCATTATCCTCCATAGCTCGGACTCGGCCCTCGTGCTGAATCTCGGTCCCTCGACGCAGATATATGTGCCCTTGTCCTGGACAGGAAGCTTTAGCAGTCTCGACTTCTTTATGGCCAGGGACCTGAGATCGTCGCAGAATGGATCGGCCGCGGATACGTGAAAGACCTTGGGTCCGTCGTAGAATGTGAGCTTCCTGTGCTTCGTCATGTCGATGAACTGGTCCGGAAAGACAATATCCTTCGGCTTTATCTCTTCCTTCAAAGAGCCAACGGCGGCGAGCCCTATGACCCTTTCGACGCCGATATCCTTTAGCGCCTTCATGTTCGCCCTGTAGTTCACCATGTGCGGCGGTATGGTGTGCCTGGAGCCGTGCCTCGGCAGGAAGGCAATGTGTCTGCCACTGAATTCGATTATCCTTATCCTGTCCGAGGGCTTCCCGAACTCCGTATCGGCGCCGATCTCCTTAACAGGCCTGAAAACAGAAGGGTCAACGATGCCCGTCCCGCCTATGATCCCGATTTTGACATCCATACGTCCACGCTATGGATATTTTCTGTTTAAGATTTAAAAAATGACGCCAAAATTAAACGGGGCAAATGATACAGACAGAACGGATATCGGTGAAGAGCGAAGGCCACTGTGACATAATAGACATAACAGGGAAGGTTTCCAGGATCATCGAAAAGTCAAAAATCAGGAACGGTTCCGCCGTCATATTCGTTTCCGGTTCCACGGCCTCGGTATCCACGATGGAATACGAGCCGAATCTCGTAAAGGACGTGAAGAGGGTCCTGAAAAAGATCGCGCCTTACGGCCCTGACT
>JAUXKD010000132.1 GCA_030624445.1 Candidatus Aenigmatarchaeota archaeon | reverse complement strand
GCAACGCGGTCTGAGAGAAAAACAGCCTCCGGAATACTATGGGTTATAAATAGAATCGTTTTCCGGCTCTCCCTCCAGATCCGGAGAAGCTCCAGGTTCATCCGTTCCCGCGTCAGGGCATCCAAAGCGCCGAACGGCTCATCCATCAAGAGCAGGGGCGGATCGTGAATTAAGGCACGGCAAATGGAGGCCCTCTGCTGCATGCCCCCTGATAACTGATAGGGGTATCTGTCCTCAAAACCCGAAAGGCCTACCATTTTCAGAAGATCCATAGCCCGCGGCCGGTATTCCTTGATATTCAGCCTGCGCACCTCTGCCTGAAGCAGCACGTTTCCAAGGATTGTTCGCCAGCTCATGAGGACGGGATTCTGAAACACGATCCCCACGTCGGGTGTCGGGCCAACAACCAAACTACCGTTGACCGCAATGCCGCCCCCGGTGGGAACAAGGAGACCCGCAATAATACGGAGAAGGGTGCTCTTGCCACACCCGCTTGGTCCCACGATGGAAAAAAACTCTCCCTGCCTCGCTCCGAAATCGACTTTCTCAAGCGCATGGACCATCCCCTCGTTGGAATTGAAGACCATGGAAAGGTTTTCCACGAGGATGGTGGTTTGCATGACAGAGCTTCACTCGATGAGCGTTGCAATCAAGTTATATCAAACACGGAGTTCGAATCCCCGTATTCGACCAAAGTGGAGAGCTGCCGCTTGAACCCCCATCGGTCCTTCGACCTTGCTCAGGATGGTGAGCTTGTCGAACCACTTTATGTCCGCCCAAGATGCAGGGTTTACATTGAATCAATTGCGGGCGACCGGTATTCCTTTTCTTTATCGAGCAGTGGACATCGGGATAAACTCATTGGTGAAGTACCGTTCGACAGGAAGCTTTTTCTTCAACCCCCCGTATTTGTGCATAATCTCCTGTGCCTTCTCCCAATCCCTCTTGTCCATCCAACCCAGAGGCTTATGCTGGGTGTTTTTCGTATGAAAAAGGGAAAAGCTCGCCTTGAGTTCCCTGAGCGTTGTGGAACGTTTTCGTTCTTTGAACTGCTTGAGCGCTGCGTCCACGGCCGCATCCGGATTCTTCTGTGCAGCAAGCAACCCCCTGGTAATAGCCCGCAGGAACCCCTGAATAGTGCCCTTCTCTTTTAATGTCTCCGTGTTGACAAGAATACCCGTCCCGAGCAGAGGGGCACCATAGTCTCCAAAGCGCAGGACATTGAGCTTGACCCCCATTGCTTCTATCTGAGGGACCTGCTCGTTGACGTAAGCCACGATGGCATCGATCTTGTTTTGCAGGAGTGCTTCGCGCTTGGTCCCTCCGGATGAGAGCTGCACTACCCTGACCTTATCCTTGAGATTATTGGCGGCAAGAAAGGCCGGCAGAACAGACTGATCTCCTCCGCCGGCGGTGACCGCAATCGATTTGCCGATAAGATCGGCCGGCTTCTTTATACCGAGTTCTGTACGCGAGACAACCGACATTGGATGGGTCTGCAGAATATCGTAGATCCCTATGACCGGAACTCCCCGGACAATACCCTTCATCATGGTCCCATAGTCAGCGGTTCCAAACATCTGCTTGCCCGCCCCCATCAGCTTCACGCTGGTACCCGAACCGGTTCCGGTAAGAATCGTCACGTCCAACCCCTCTTTCTCGAAATAGCCCAGCTCCTTGGCATAATAATATGCGGGCGCATGGCCGTAGAGGACCCAGGAATAGCGGAATGTTACCTTTTTCAGCTTTTCCGCGGACGCCTCAGAGACCAGGACAGATGCAAAGAAGGCGATACCTAACACTAGCCCAAAGCAAAAGCACCTGAAATGAATACGCATATTCTGACCTCCTTAGAAGAATTTGATGTTATTTCCACCTACTGTTTTTCGCGATTTCAATCTTTCCCTTCTTCTCCTCTGCCGGTCAAGCAATACCACCACGCTCCCCTTCCCGGTGAAACGCTACATACCATGGAATAAATAATTTTTCCAACCAATGGATAACCCAGAAAAAGCTGACCCCAATAGCCGAAACTACGATAACGGTGCCAAACAACAGCTCCGAGTTCGTATCGCTGTTGGCGATCACGATGAGGTATCCCAACCCCCTGTCGGATCCCACATACTCCCCGACAATGGCGCCGCTGGTTGCAAAGGCCACGGCAACCTTCGCCCCACCGAAGAAATACGGAAGCGAGTTCGGAAACCGACTCTTACAGAAGATCTGCCATTTACTCCCCGACATGGATCGAACTAGATCAATCATGTCAGTTTCGACGGCCTTCATCCCCGTCACCGTGCTGACCACGAACGGAAAGTAAGACATGAGGAAGCTCACAATAATCTTTGGGGCAAGGCCAAAGCCAAACCATATGATCAGAAGAGGGGCCACCGTGATATAAGGGATCGTTTGCAAAAATACCAGAACAGGTGAAATGGCCCTATCCATGATCCGCGACCAGGACATTAGAAAGGAAGTAAACACCCCGATGGTCACGCTGAGGAGGAAGCCGCCCATAATCTCGGAGATGGTCACCACAGCATGGGT
>JAUXKD010000122.1 GCA_030624445.1 Candidatus Aenigmatarchaeota archaeon | reverse complement strand
GGCGTCCTTGTGATCCCAATAACCATTTTTGGGCTGTACCTAATCCTGCACGGTCACTTGACGCCGGGCGGAGGATTTCCAGGCGGGGCAGTCTTGGCCACTCTCATAACCCTGTTGCTTGTGGCCTTCGGGAAAGAGAGTGTGAGAAAAATTCTGCACAAGAAACTTTTCTCGGCGTCAGAAAGCCTCGGCCTCCTCCTCTTCGCCGCCCTGGCTTTCTTCGGCTTAGTCGCGACCTTTTTCAAAAGTTCCCTGGAAAATTCCATTCTGCTTTTCGGTAAGGCGCTGCAGTTCTTCCCGAACGATAGTTACCTGGGAACCGGCGGGGTCATCCCGATGATGAACATCGTAGTGGGTCTTGAGGTTTTCGCCGCGCTCTCACTCATAATCCTTTTGATGTTCACTTACACGAGGGAGGAGAAAGATGATTAGCATACCTTTCCTGGCTGTTGTAGCACTAATGGCGGTCGGGGTCTCTATACTGGTGCTGAAACGGAACCTGATCAAGATCGTGATGGGCATAAACATACTGGGAAGCGGAGTCAACCTGTTCCTCGTGTCCATCGGATACAGGGAGGGCGGCATAGCACCGATCTTCACAGGTACCCAAAGCCTTGTTATGGTTCTGCCGGCTCCCCAGGCACTGACACTCACGTCAATAGTTATAAACGTGGCAGTGACAGCCATGATGCTGTCTTTCGCCATTCTTATATACAAACACTACGGTTCGCTCGACTCAAGGAAAAGGAGGCTGTTTGGATGACGCCCCTACTGGAACATGCACCGGCACTCGCGATAGCGATTCCGCTGTTCGCTGCTTTCGCAATGGTTTTCATTGGAAGATTCGGCAGAATGATCAGGAACCTGTGGGCGATTCTCTTCCTGGCATTTACCGAAGTCGTCGTCGCTGTGATGTATCTGGACGTCCTGGCCGGAAACACGCACGTGTACACGATGGGAGCATCGGTGCCAGGCCTGACGGCACCGCTCGGCTTCCCGATCAGGATAATACTTTCGGTGGACGCCTTCTCGGCCCTCGTCTGCCTCACCGCTTTGACCATATCCCTTCTGGCAGCGATATACTCCTGGAAATTCATGGAAGGTCATAAAGGGCTGGACAAGTTCTACACCCTGCTACTGCTGCTTACGGCCGGTATGATAGGCCTGAGCTTCACCGGTGATTTCTTCACGCTGTTCGTATTTCTTGAAATCCTCTCCATCTCTTCCGCCGGTCTGATATCCTTTTTCCACACGGGCGAGTCTTTCGAGGCCGCGTTCAAGTATTTGGTCGTTTCCTCGACAGGTGCATTGTTCCTGCTCTTCGGTGTAGGCCTGCTTTACGGGAAGTACGGCCTTCTTAATATGGCCGCCATAGCCAGCGAGGTTTCAATGAACTACGCCTTCCTGGACGTTGCCGCCCTTTCTTTGCTCGTGTCCGCCCTTCTGCTGAAAAGCGGAACTTTTCCCGTTCACATGTGGAAACCGGATGTGTTCCAGAAAGCACCTGTCCAGGTCGTGACGATGCTTCTCACATCCTCCCTGGTCTGTCTTTACGTCCTGTTCAGAATAACTTTCTCGGTGTTCAGTTTCA
Organism: Candidatus Aenigmatarchaeota archaeon; assembly: GCA_030624445.1. GTDB lineage: Archaea > Aenigmatarchaeota > Aenigmatarchaeia > QMZP01 > JAFGSV01 > JAUXKD01. The sequence continues at coordinate 1,094 of JAUXKD010000122.1, read as the reverse complement.
TGAACACCAACGCCGCACTCGGCTGGGTGATAGTCATTCTCGGAGGGCTCTCCATATTGGCTGGTGTAGCGATGGCTCTCCCCCAGAAAAACCTGAAAAGGCTCATGGGTTACACCGCGATAGCGGAGACTGGCTATGTCATGCTGGGCATAGGGACAGGTCTCATCGCCATGCCAAACGTGAGCGGTTTTGCATTCAAGGCCCTCTCCGGCGGGATATTCCATCTGATCAACGATGCCCTGGACCTGAGCCTGCTGTTTCTCGTTGTCGGGGCCGTGTTCTACATGACCAGAGGGCGCAACGCCGGTGAGCTTGGCGGCCTTGCGCACAGGTCTCCCGCCTTAACAGTGCTCTTCGTTATTGGAATGCTCGCCATTTCAGGAATGCCCCCTTTCAACGGCTTCGCGAGCAAGCTTCTGATATACGAGTCCGTCTATTATTTCAACCCCCTTCTCTCAATCGCTGGCATTCTGGGCAGCATCATGATGCTTGCGATATTCGTGAAGGTCTTCGCCTCGGTCTTCCTGGGACCCCCTTACAGGGGTAAAGTCAGGCCGCTTCCAAGGAGCATGCTGGCCGTTATGTTTATCCTGGCTTTCCTTATCCTGTTACTCGGACTGTTCCCGCAGCTCGCTATCGATTCGCTCGTGACGCCTGCCGCCAATGCGCTGATTGATCCTCAGCTGTATATAGGAGGGGTCTTATGACAGGCTTGGTGCTTATGACGGAGGCCGGCTATTGGAATCCTCTCCTTTGGCTTTTGGCGTTTATAATCACGGCGGCACTTGTGTACGTAATAAGGTCCCGGGGGAAGAAGAAATACAGGCCGGGGACGCAGCAGACCATGCCTTTCTTTTCAGGAAACCTGCCGCCTGAAAAGGGCATAAAAGCCGTCAACCTCTACTGGGGATTTTTCGAGGCCCTGGAAAAATACTACAGGTGGCTTAAGAGGATGCACACAGGAATGGTTAACGATTACATCTTCAGTTTCGTGCTGCTTCTGATAGTCCTTTTCACTGCGGTCGCATTGGGAGGTCTGTTATGAATCTCAAAAACCTCAACAGGTCGCTGTGGGTATTCCATCTCAATACGGG
>JAUXKD010000005.1 GCA_030624445.1 Candidatus Aenigmatarchaeota archaeon | reverse complement strand
CCAGATACTGCGTGAACATTTCCGAGGGCGGGTCGGGGTTCTGCGGCGTAAGGAAGAACGTGGGTGGAAAGCTCTTTTCCCTGGTTTACGGCAAGGCTGTTTCCGCGGCGACAGACCCGATCGAGAAGAAGCCGCTGTTTCACTTCGCCCCGGGCTCTGAGTGCCTCTCCATCGCTACTGTCGGCTGCAATTTCCGCTGCCTTCACTGCCAGAACTTTGATATTTCCCAGGAATACGGGGAAATTGGTGGACAATCCTTAGAACCCGAAAAGATCGTGGATTTGGCCTCGGAACAGGGTGTAGGGGGGATAGCGTACACCTACACGGAGCCGACGGTTTTCTACGAGTACGCGCTCGACACGATGAAGCTGGCCAAAAAGGCCGGCCTTTACAACGTCTGGGTAACCAACGGCTATATCACGCCCGAACCCATAAAGAAGATGTCGAAGTACCTGGACGCCGTGAACGTCGATATCAAGGGGAACGATGAATTCTACAGAAAGGTCTGCATAACGCCCGGTGTCAAACCGGTTTATGATGCGCTGCTCGCGTACAAGAAAGAGGGCGTCTGGATAGAGGTCACGAACCTCGTCATACCAGGGTATAATGACAACGAGCGTGACATGCGCGAAATGGCCGAATGGGTGAAAGACAACCTGGGCGCGGACACACCCTTCCACATCTCGGCGTTCTTCCCGCATCACAAGCTGAACGACGTGAATCCTACACCACTGACCACGCTTAAAAAAAGCCACGAAATAGCGAAAAAATCAGGCCTTCGCTGGATATATCTGGGAAACGTCCCTGGATCCGAACTCGAATCGACAATGTGCTGGCGTTGCGGCAAACGCCTGATTGAAAGGGCAGGCTACAATTTGCTCTCATACGCGGAGAAATGTCCAGCGTGCGCCGCCAAGGTCCCGATAGCCGGGAAGAAATGGGCGAAACGTGAATTATAAGTAATTTAAATATGTGGTATCGTGTTAATGTTATGGCAAAAGACGTGATGAAAACCGTTGAAAAGAGGCTCAAGGACGGCTGGTTGAAGGCATGGATGGCCGTAGAGGTGCTAGCCGTCACGAAAGAGGCTGCCGACTCCAGCCTTCACAAGCACGTTGAAAGAATGGAAGAGGAGGAGTCGTCCATCATATACAAGAGCGAGTTCAAGATGCCCCAGAAGGTCCCCCACCCGTTCAAAAAGGGCGAGGACGCCTATTCCAAGGTCGTGGAGGTCGAGCTTGTTTCCAGGAGATTCGAGGACTTGATTTACATGGTGATGAAGTACGCGCCGTCCAGCATAGAGATACTCGAGCCGCCCGAAATAAAAATGAAGGTCGGGGAGGCTCAGGGCATTCTCAATTCAATCGCGGAACTGATACACAGCTTTGCCATGGCGAGCTCTGGAGCAATAACGATAGCAACATGAAGATCGGGTTCGTCGCCAAAGAGGAATGGATTCCCTGAAAATCGAACGGGGAAACATTTATAAATAACATGTGCAATACATAATTAATCATCTTAATCATCGGACAAGTGATTGATTCTTATGTTAGAAGAGATTCAGAAAAAGGTCAAGACTGGGACTACAACCGTCGGCATTACAACGAAGGACGCGGTTGTGTTAGCGGCAGAAAGGAAAGCGACCATGGGCTATCTAGTAGCGAGCCAGGATGCCGAGAAGATACACAAGATTAGCAACAGAATAGGAATGACGATAGCGGGAATGGTGGGCGATGCCCAGACACTGATAAAATACATCAGGGCCGAGATGAAAATCTACGAGCTCCGTGAAGAAAAAGAGATGTCAACGGAAGCCGCTTCGGCCCTGCTGGCCAACATACTTTACTCCAGAAGGTTCTACCCATACATTGTACAGCTTGTCCTTGCCGGTTATGACAAAAAACCGGACCTTTTCACCCTTTCACCGGACGGCTCGTCGATGAAGGAAAAGTTTTTTTCAACGGGTTCTGGTTCCCCCATAGCATTCGGCGTACTTGAAAACGAGTTCGAAGAAGGCATGGAGCTGGCGAAGGCTAAGCGCCTTGCTGCGCGGGCCGTGAGGGCCGCAACCAGGAGGGATATAGCTTCCGGTGGCAGTGGAATAGACATGGTTGTAATCTCGAAGTCGGGCTACAAAAAGATCGACGACGAAGAAGTAAAAAAACTGGCCGGATAATGCTGAACATTTTCCGGATAAATCAATTTTTCATAATTTTAAGCAGGTGAAAATGTGAGCATAATAAAGGAATTAGAGGCAAATCTACCCGCAGACGCACAGATTTCTGAGACGAAGTTCGAGGGCTCAGAGATGATCCTTTATACAAAGAACAAGGAGTTTTTCAGGAACAGCGACGATGTTGTAAGGACGATGGTCTCGAACCTGAAGAAAAGGATAGAGATAAGGCCGGACCAGAGCATAACGCTCGAGTCGGAGAAGGCCAAGAAAATCATAGAGACGATAGTCCCGGACGAAGCGAAAATACAGGCGATATACTTCGAGCCCGAGCTCGGCAAGGTCGTAATTGAGTCCGCGAAGCCGGGCCTGGTCATTGGCAAGGGAGGGGAAACCTTTAGGAAAATAAAAAGGGAGACGTGCTGGCTCCCGAAGATAGAAAGAGCCCCAGCGATAGAGTCCGACCTCGTGAGGGCCGTAAGGAACCTGCTTCACAGCGAAATAAACTACAGGAAGGTGTTCCTCAACAAGATAGGGCAGAAGATAAACTCCCCTCCGAGAGTCCCGAAGGACAAGGAGTGGGTAAGGATCTCCTTCTTGGGAGGCGCCAGGCAGGTCGGAAGGAGCAGCATGATACTTCAGACGTCCAACTCCAACATACTCCTCGACTTCGGAATTGACGTGGGCTCCGACAGTGTGCCCTACCTGAACTCTCCGGATTTTGACATAGAAAAGATAGACGCCGTTGTTCTGAGTCACAGCCACCTCGATCACTGCGGCTTCATACCATGGCTTTACGAGAACGGTTACACCGGCCCCCTCTACTGCACAGCCCCTGTCAGGGACCTGATGGTGCTCCTGTGCCTTGACTTCGTGGGCGTGGCCCAGAGGGAAGGCAAGAGGGTATGGTACAACAAGAAATCCGTGGAGAAGGTGATCAAACACACGATCGCCCTGGATTACGGTGAGGTGAGCGACATCACGCCGGACGTTCGTCTGACGCTGGAGTCTGCAGGCCACCTGCTGGGTTCGTCCCTCGTTCATCTTCACATAGGGGACGGTCTGCACAACGTTCTTTACACGGGCGATATGAAGTTCGGGCCGTCCAGGCTTCTCGAGCCCGCTTCAACCAGGTTCCAGAGGGTCGAGACTCTGATAATCGAATCCACATACGGTGGTGCTGAAGACATCATGCCGGGAAGGGTCGACTCAGAGAGGGAAATGATGGAAATAGTGGACCGCACGATGAAAAAGGGCGGGAAGGTGCTCATACCGTCTTTTGCCGTGGGCAGGGCCCAGGAAGTTATGGCCATACTGGCAGGCAACGGGTTCGAACATCCGGTCTGGATGGAGGGCATGCTGTGGGACGCCACCGCGATTCACACGGCCTATCCGGAATACCTTTCGAAGTACCTGCAAAGGGACATATTTCACAGGGGGAAAAACCCATTCATTTCAGACATCTTCCACAGGGTGGTCCCGAAGGAGAGGAACAAGATACTCGATTCGAGGGAGCCGGGGGTTGTCATCGCAACGTCCGGCATGCTCATAGGCGGGCCCGCCGTGGAATACCTTAAAGCGCTGGCCCCGGACAAGAGGAACACGCTGATATTCGTAGGTTACCAGGCCGAAGGGACCATGGGTAGGCGTGTCCAGAGAGGCTGGAAGGAAATACCCCTCAGAAGCACCGGAGGGAAGACGAACAGCGTCAATATAGAAATGGAAGTCCAGACCGTTCACGGACTTTCCGGCCACTCCGACAGGAAGCAACTTCTGAGCTACATCTACAAGATGCCCGGAAAACTTGAAAGGATTATAACAAACCACGGTGACAACTACAAGTGCATGGAACTGACCAGGGACCTGCACAAGATATTCAAGTGCGAGACGGTCGCTCCAAAGAACCTCGAATCAGTCAGGCTCAAGTGAAGCGGATAGCGTCTTATAACGCCGATGTTAACCCGATGTCATATGTAATATCAGGTGACAGAAAAGAAAATTATTATATATTCTTCTAATTCAAATAATTGACATGGGATTGGATTTATTCGGATCGACGATAGTATGGATGATTATTATCGGCGGACTGAGTTTTAAATTCAGGAAAGAGATCGCCAAAAAAATCAAAATAATCCCGTTGCCGGATTTTTTGTTATTTATGATTGTCGGGACTATTTACTCGATCGTCGAACAGAACATCAACTGTCCATCGGTGGGCTGCACCCTGTTTCCAATTACAATTCCCATATTCGTTGGCTTTTTACTGCTTTTATTGGGAATCGTGAAAATGTTTGATATAGATAAAGTTTATATCGGGATCATTATTTTTGGTATGGTCGGCTGGGTGGCAGAATTCCTTATGGGGGGCCACATGGGAATTATGTGGTCTTCACCCGAAATTACTGCGTTAGTGAGTGTCTGGGCTGTTCTGACTTATTCTGTTATAGCGATCATTCCCTTGACAATTCTTCTTGGGGACGACAAATAATCTCTCAGAGCGTTTAATTTGGGCTATCGGCCTTATTTTTAAAATTGCCTCGAAGCATGGAAAAAAATAAAAACCTTTGCTGCTGTAGATAATTAAGGATGTTATTAACATGGCGTTTTTGGAACTCTTCAGTTTCTTGCATTTCGTCGGCCTCGCGTGGGGTGTAGGAGGAGCGACGATCGGGGCCATCATCTTCGCGAAGAGTGAAAAAAACCCGGAAATGGGTCCCGCCGTCATGAAAATCATGCCCGAGATTTCCAAACTCGTCTGGCTGGGTCTGATACTGCTGTTAATATCGGGTGTGGGCGTCTCATCCTATGTGACGTCGCCAATAGACGCAGGATTGCTGGCGGTAAAGCACGTGGTCGTAGTCCTGATAGTTATCTTCGGAATAATAATCGGAATCAGCTCGAAGAAATTGATAAAGCTCGCTCCAAAACCGGAACGGAAGCCGTCGCCCAGATTTTTGAAGACGAGGGAACGCATGAAATATTTAGGTATTTTCAACCTTTTCCTCTGGTATCTCGTGATTATCCTGGCCGTGTTCGTCTAGAACTGAATTGTTGGATTTTTATATCCACGTTTTATCATTTCTATAAAAACTAAAAACCGTAATCGGCATCGGAATTTCGTTGTAATTATGGAGGTAATAGAATGGCAGAGCCTGTATTTGATAAATTGAAATTGCCGGAATCTGGAAGCGTGATCAACGTAGCGGACGGGAAGCTTGCAGTACCGAATGAGCCGATTGTCGTACTCATTGAAGGAGACGGCATCGGCAGGACAATAAACGGCGTTCCTGGCATAACTGATGCCGCGATAAGAACGTTGAATGCGGCAGTCGAAGCGGCCTATAACGGTGAAAAAAAGATACGCTGGTTTAAAGCCCACGCGGGAGATTCTTCAAGGGAAGTCTACCACCCGAACCTTTCCGATGACGACATAAAGGCCATGTCACCGGAAGATCAGAGGCAAGTGTACCTGCCAGACGATACGCTGAAAGCGATCGGGCATTTCTCAGTCGCATTGAAGGGCCCTTTAACAACTCCCGTGGGCGGGGGATTCAGAAGCATCAATGTCGCGTTAAGACAGTTTTTTGACTTGCATACATGCATCAGGCCGGTCAAGTATTTCGATGGGGTATCGGCACCGAACAGGAATGCCGACAAGGTCGATATGGTCGTTTTCAGGGAAAACATCGAGGACGTGTATGCTGGAATCGAGTTCGAGGCAGGATCGGAGGAAGGAAAGAGATTGCAGGAGTTTCTGGTAAAGGAACTTGGAGGAAAGCTCAGGCCGGGATGGAATTACGGAATTGGCCTGAAGCCGATGAGCGAGCAGGGATCCAAAAGACTGATAAGGAAGGCCATCGAGTATGCCCTTGAAAACGGATACAAGAAAGTGACACTCATGCACAAAGGCAACATTATGAAGTTCACCGAAGGAGCCTTCATGAAATGGGGCTATGAACTGGCCAAGAAGGAATTTCCGGAGAAAACGGTTGCCGAAAGCGAGCTGGAAGGCGACGTTCCCGAGGGCAAGGTCGTCATCAATGACCGGGTTGCCGATTCCATGTTCCAGCAAATACAGACAAGACCGGGCGATTATGACGTTATCGCATGTCCCAATCTCAATGGCGATTATATATCTGACGCCTTGGCGGCATTGGTAGGCGGCTTGGGACTCGCACCCGGAGCGAACATAGGAGACAAGTGCGCCATCTTCGAAGCCACGCACGGGACGGCTCCCAAATATGCCGGGCAGGACAAAGCCAATCCGAGTTCTCTCATGCTGTCAGGCGCGATGATGCTTGAACACCTGGGCTGGAAAAAGGCCGGTGATCTGGTAAAAAATGGAATCTCCTCTACGATTTCCAAGGCTGCCCGGCTCTCAAAAGAGGGGGCAAAACCACTGCCGGTAACCTATGATTTGGTCAGGCAGTTCGATGGCTACACCCAGAACGATGGCATGAAGTCTTCGGAGTTTGCAGACGCGATAATCCGGTACATCCGGGGGGATGCAAAATGAAAGGCACGCTGACGGAAAAAATTCTGAAAAGATCTCTGGCCGAAGGGGAACTGAATCCGGGCAACGGAATTTCCATAAGAATAGACGATACACTTACGCAGGATGCGACCGGCACGATGGCGTGGTTGCAGTTCGAAACGATAGGGACTTCTAAAATAAAGACAAGAGCCGTGAGTTTTATAGACCACAACACGGTACAGATGGGTTTCGAGAACGCGGATGACCATGACTATCTTCAGAGCGTTGCCGAAAAATATGGTGCAATCCTTTCAAAGGCCGGTAATGGAATCTGCCATCAGCTGTTCCTGGAGAGATTCGCAAAGCCAGGAAGAACCTTGATCGGTTCAGACAGCCACACACCCACGGCAGGTGGCATGGGAATGCTTGCGATAGGCGTTGGCGGGCTGGACGTCGCTCTTGCCATGGCCGGCCAGCCTTACAGCCTCAAGACACCGGAAGTGGTCGGAATACATCTCAGCGGGGAGTTAAAAGACTGGGTCAGCGGAAAAGACGTTATTCTGAGGGTTATCCAGGAATTCGGAACGAAAAACAAGGACAGGGTTTTTGAATATTTTGGAGAGGGCGTTAAAAATCTGAGCGTTCCCGACAGGGCCACCATCACCAACATGGGTGCTGAACTTGGCGCCACCACCTCGATTTTTCCAAGCGACGAGAGGACACTGGAATTCCTGACGTTGTTGAACCGGAAAGATGACTATAAGCCAGTGTCAGCGGAACCTGACGCCCGTTACGATGAGGTGTTCGAATTGAACCTGTCTGAATTGGTCCCGATGGTTGTTATGGCTCCAAAGGCCGGAGAAAGAGGGTTAGGCAAAGCCGCGCCACTCGAAGAGGCACTCGGGACCCACGTGAATCAGGTTTGCGTGGGGGCATGCACCAATTCTTCATATCACGATCTGATGATAGTCGCTGAGTCTCTGAAGGGAAAAGACGTCCATAAAGGGGTGCAACTGATCGTAACGCCCGGTTCGAGAGCGGTCAAGCAGTTGCTTGTGGAAAGCGGAGGCTACAGCACAATGAACGAAGCGGGTGCGAGAATCACAGAAGAGGTTTGCGGGGCCTGCATAGGCCAGGGGTACTCACCGAGGTCAGAAGGCGTGAGGGTCTCCACTTTCAACAGAAATTTCTGCGGCAGAAGCGGGACAAAAGACGCTGATGTTTATCTTGTAAGCCCGGAAGCTGCGGCAGCCTCGGCCGTGACCGGTGTCATTAGCGATCCAAGGGAGGTGTTTGCCGACATGAGCTATCAAAGGTTCGTGCCGAAGCGGTATCCGGATATAAATTCATTGTTCATGTTCAACAAGGGAAACCCGGATGCGGATATCAAACGTGGCCCGAACATATCCGAAGTACCAAAAAATGAGAGTCTTTCTGACTCGTTCGACGCCGCTGTGACTATCAAGCTGGAAGACAACATAACTACCGACGACATATGCCCGGCCGGGCAGTGGCTCAAATACAGGAGCAACATCCCTGCATATTCAGAGGCCGTCTTTTCCGGCATAGAGCCGGATTTTCACAAAAGAGCTTCTGAATTGAAGAATAAAGGCGTAGCAAACATAGTCGTGGCGGGAGAAGGTTATGGAGAGGGATCCAGCAGAGAGCATGCGGCCCTCTGCCCGATGTATCTTGGAGTGAAGGCCGTTATCGCAAAAGGTTACCAGAGGATCCATAGTGACAACCTGGTTAACTTCGGCATCGTTCCCCTGGTCTTCGCCAATCCCGATGATTACGGGGGTCTGGACGCCGGCAGCAAACTCAGATTGACGAATGTGCATGAAGGATTGGCCAACAACAGCCTCGTCCTGGAGGATGAGACTAACGGTAAAAAGATTCCGCTGAAACATGAGTTAAGCCGGAGGCAGATCGAGATGGTCATTGCGGGCGGAGCTTTGAATCATGCCAAAGGACAGAAATGACCCGACTATCTAAAAAAGCCTTATTAATGAAAGTCGTGAACAATATCAATAAAAATCATTGGGTTGTGAGGATGAAAACCAAAAAGAGAAAGAATTTTGTTGAAATGGAACGGAAAGTCTTCGATATAAAAAACGAACCAAGGCCCCGCGGAGCGTGGTGGTGGTGGTTCTGGCTGTTTTTCTTCAACAACCCGGAGAATCCGGACAAGCCAAGGCAACTGATGATCCTCTGGTCCACGAAAAATGTGAAAAGGATCACCTGCAACGACCTTGAAATCGAGCTGAAGCATTACAAGGACAAGAGCAACCTCGCCGGTGCGGTCGCTTCCTGGTATTTCGACGGGGAAAAGATGCATCACAATTTCCTTCTCGAGCAGTGTAACATAAGCGTGTCAGGAAGAAAACTTTCATCCGATTCCGCTACGCCCACCTCGTTTTCCGTGGATAAAAACAGGAACACGGTGAAAATCGGGGAAGATTTCGAATTCGTCGCGGAAGCGGGAAACAGACACGATTTCGCAAAGACTGTACACAATTCAAATAATTACATTGGCGGCAGGGGGTATTCGATAATAAAGTTGAACCATCTTGACATTACAGGGCGGGTCAAGAACGAACCGATCCGTGGAAGTGCCTACTTCCAGCGCGTCTTTGTGGACGTCCCCTCACTGCCCTGGTACTGGGGGGTGTTCCATTTCGAGAACGGAGGAATCCTGACGTACTTCAACCCCCGAATACTCGGGAAATCCTTAAAGAAAGACATCTCCTTTTTTGACGGTGAGAAAATGCACGAATTCGATGAAATGCGCATTAAGAAGTCGGGTGGAGACATGCCCACATTCACGATATCAGGAGAGAACGGGCACGGCAAAATCAAATTCACCGTCAGTCCATATTCCCATTCTTCATGGACGTTCAGGAGGAAAACCCTCGGCATCATTCCCAATAAACTGGTATACAACGAATATCCCGCGGTTATCTCCGATATGAAACTTACTGACAAGAAAGGAGGCGAAACGATCACTCTGGAGGACCTTGGAAAATCAGTCGGCAACGCGGAGCACACGACAGGGTTCCTGCTTTAAACCTTTTTTTGTGAAACGAAGAATCAAACACTGTCAAGGAATTGTATGCCGGCAGCGGCCTGATCCGGAGAAGCCGAGGGCTCGTTGCCTGGGCCGGAAAGGGAAACCGCCTGCATGCCCCCTGAAGAACTTTCTTCCATCCGTTTGCGTGCATCAAGGCCGTCCCAGACTATCCTGCTGAACCTTTCGGAGCATGCCCTGCACACAAAGGTCTGCTTTATCAGCAACTTCACCGGCTGGACGTTTTCCATGATCTTCAGCAGGTCCTCGTCCACCAGGTATGCCCCGCCTTCGCATTTCGGGCAGTTCATAATACTATTACGCACGGGAACTTAAAAATCATACGCGGGCGTCATTTACGGCCTCTGGACATATCCCGGGTTCGGCTCGAAAAGTATCCCTTCCTTCTTGAGCCTTTCAATGGTGTCGTCCACTTCCGTTTCATCTATGCCTTCCTTGGCTGCGTTTTCCTTGAGCTTTGAAACGGGCACTATGTCCCTCTTCTCTCCCGAAAGTTCATCTATCAAATTCAGAATCTTTGTTATCTTCGACCTTTCGCTGAATGTCGTCCCGCCCTCGCTTTTGTCAATGTCTATCTCACCGGTCTCTATGTCAGAACCAAGGTCCTTCAGGCTGGACTTCATGAGCTTTATCGCCCTCTGGGCATCTTCTTTCCTTATCACGTTGGAGAGCTGTATCTTCGCCGAGGCCTCGGAAATCCTCATGAGCCCCTCGAACTGCCTGAGGGTTATGGGAACAGGGGCCCTTCCTCCCTCCGCCCTTCCCCTCATCTTGACGTAAAAGTTCTTGAGGAGTTTGCCCACTTCGGAGGTGAGCTCGGGAGTGCATTTTTCTCTCGCATAAGCAACGTACTTCCTTATCGTATCGGGACTCAGAATCGGCCTGTTTAAGTCGGCCTCCAGGCGGCTTTTAAGCACGTGCTCAACTATCTTTTT
>JAUXKD010000091.1 GCA_030624445.1 Candidatus Aenigmatarchaeota archaeon | reverse complement strand
GGCGAAATACTGCTCAAAGTCATGGCCAGCGGCCTGTGCGGCAGCGATGTCATGGAATGGTACAGGAAAAAAAAGGCCCCGCTGGTCCTCGGTCATGAGGTGGCAGGGGACGTTGCAGAAGTCGGGAGAGGCGTCAAAGGCTTCAAGAAGGGGGACAGGGTCGTTGTGACCCATCACGTCCCGTGCAACGAGTGCCGGTACTGCCTTGGCGGGAACGAAACCGTTTGCGAAACACTGAGAACAACAAAATTCCACCCCGGCGGTTTCGCCGAATATATTCGAGTTCCGGGAATAAATGTTGAAAAGGGAACGCTGCCGCTGCCGCCTGAAGTCTCGTACGATGCCGGCACATTCATAGAACCACTCGGATGCGTGATAAGGGGACAGAGGGTGGCGGCCGTTGGGAAAGGCCAGACCGTGCTCGTCCTGGGTTCAGGCATTTCCGGCCTGCTTCACGTCCAGTTGGCCAAAGCTCTTGGCGCAAAGAAAGTCATAGCCACCGACATAAGCGAATACCGCCTCAAGGCCGCCAGGAGACTGGGTGCCGACGAGGTGATAAACGCCAGGGACGATGTCCCGGAAAAGGTAATGGAGCATAACGAAAACAGGCTTGCCGACAGGGTCATAGTCTCGACCGGGGCGGTCCCCGCGATGAAGCAGGCTCTCGAGTCGGTTGACAGGGGCGGGACCGTACTGTTCTTCGCACCAACGGAACCGGGAGTGGAATTCCCGATACGCGTGGATGAACTCTGGAAAAACTGCATAACCCTCACCACTTCCTACGCGGCGGCGAAAAGGGACCTGGAGGAAGCCGCGGGACTCATAAGAGACGGAAAGATAAATGTGGAGGATATGATTACGCACCGACTGGGCCTTCCGGAGAGCGGGAAGGGGTTCAGGCTCGTTTCAGAAGGCGGGAAGTCCATCAAGGTGATAATCAGGCCGCACGGGTAATCCGGAGCGTGGCTTGCGAAATTAATCACGAACATGGCTGCGGATATTTATGAAACGTGCCCAATAATAAAATAAAACGGTGAAAGGATGGGAGAGAAATACGAAGGCCGCAAGTTCAGGACCAGTTTCCAGACAAAGGAGCTTCCCGAGGACACAAGGACAGCGGAAATAATGGAATGGGGAACCAAGCTGCACGGGATGGGCCTGCTTCCCGCGGAGAGCGGTGGGCACGCCGGCAACATGAGCTTCCGTAACAACAAGGGATTCGTCATAACTGCGGGAGGGGCAAACAAAGGCAGGCTGACTCCAAGGAACTTCGTCCAGGTCCTTTCATGCAACATCGACACGGGGAAGGTCGAAGCGGAAGGCGAACTCGAGCCGAGCTCGGAGACCTTCATCCATTACCTGATCTACAGGGAAAGGCCCGACATCAACGCGATCATCCATGTGCACGACAGTGCCGTGACGGAAAATCATGAAAAACTGGGCGTCAAAACGACCAGGAAAAAGGAGCCTTACGGGACCCCGGAACTCGCATACGAAGTCCAGAAGGCCATCGGCCATGAGAGATGCATCGTGGTCAAGGGGCACGGCGTTATTTCTATGGGAAAGAGCCTGTGGGAGGCCGGAAGGATAGTTCTGACCAGGCACGGCGATGCAGAGAAGCTGCCAAAGGAATGAGTCAGTCTCTGAAACGGCTGTGGACCTTGTAAATTACGCCGCCCGCCAGCAGGAGGACGGCCTCGATACCGAGGATGATGGGATCGGAATAAACCAGCAACAGAATCGATGAGGCTATCCCCAGTGCCGCTATAACCGGGAATTTTCCTATGTTCAATGGCACCTTGAACAACCTCTCCTCACCCGGAGCCTTGTACCTGAGCGCTATCAGGGACGCATTGACAAAAATATAAGCCACGAAGATGCTGGCGGTTGTGAGTTTAGCTATAAACGAGATGTCGCCGACCATGACGAATAAGACCGCCAGAACCATTGTAACCAGGACTCCGAAGAGCGGGGTTTTGGTCCTCGGGTTTATCTTCGCCAGCGCCTTCGGCAGGGAGGAGTCACGCGCCATGCCGTACATCATCCTTGATGCAACGATCAGGCTTATCAGGATGGTGTTCCCTGTCGAGAAAAGAGCTATCACGCTCATTAGTGCCGCGGCATTAGGCCCCAGGACATTTCCCAAAATCATCGACATAGGGGCACTGCTTGTCGACAGCGCTTCCCATCCGACTACGCTTACGGCCGCTATCGAGACCATTATGTAGAACGCGGTCGAGATCGCAAGGGAAAGGAGCAGCGCCTTTGGGACAACCTTCCTGGCGTTCTTGGTTTCCTCGGACATGTTCGCCACGTTCTCGAATCCTATGAAGGCGAAGAACATGAGGGCCGCCCCGCTCATAATACCGGCGAAACCCGCCGGTGAATACATGATGTCGATATTCGGGTTGAAAAAGAGCATGCCCACTATTATTACGAGCACCAGTCCGCCCGCCTCAATCAGTGTAGCCACGATATTGATGTTGCTGGATTGCTTTATCCCCCACAGGTTGATCAGGCTGAAAATGATTATTATCCCCAGCGCGACCGGGAGCACGGGGGTCGAAAAAAGCTGCCCGAAATAGCCGGCAAACCCGATGGACACGGTCGAAGTCGCTATGACCATTGCCAGAAGCAGAGCCCATCCGACGATAAAGGCCATGCTCCTGCCGAAGGCCAGCTTCGTGTAGTTGTACTCGGCCGCTTCCTTTGGAACCATGGAAGAAAGCTCGGAATAGCTGAGGCCGGTGAACGCGGCCACCACAGCCCCGATCAGGAACGACAGCCAGACTGAGTTTCCAGCGATCCCCGCTCCTTCTCCTAGCAGGGCGTATATCCCGGCTCCGAGGATGATGCCTACTCCGTACATCGTGGCTTCAAAGAGTCCAAGGCTTCTGTCAAGACTCGGGATTTCTGTCATCTTCTTTGAAATTTCCATTTGTCCAACCCAAAATAATCCAACTAAAAATAACATTCGTCGGGCAAGTTAAAATTGTTAACTGAGTTACAAGAATATGAAATAGCGGGTATATGAGCAGATAAGGCTCACTCGCCTGTCAGCTGGATTACAACTTCCCTGCTTCTGGGTCCCGTGTCGAAGTCCATCAGGACTATCTGCTGCCACGTTCCAAGCAGGAGCTTCTTGTTCTCGAAGGGTACGGTTATG
>JAUXKD010000035.1 GCA_030624445.1 Candidatus Aenigmatarchaeota archaeon | reverse complement strand
GGAAACCCAAAACGGGACAGGCGGTTCTGCCGCCTCCGCTGCAGAGGCCATGCTGAAATTCAATAAAACAATAATAGACAACGTTCATGAAATAGTGCCCGCCGTGAAGATACAATCGGCGTTCTACGAGCAGTACGGCCACCAGGGGGTCAGGGCCTTCCAGGAGACGGCTGATTACGCGAAGGGGAAGGGTCTCATCGTGGTCGGGGATGTCAAAAGAAACGACATCGGCAACACGAGCAGGGCGTACTCGAGTGCCTATCTGGGAAACGGGTCTTTCGGACTTGACTGCATAACGGTTAATCCGTATCTCGGCTCGGACGGTGTCACTCCTTTCGTGGAAGACTGCAAAAAGTACGGGAAGGGCATCTTCGTGCTCGTGAAGACATCGAACCCTTCTTCCAGCGAACTGCAGGACCTGGTGACCGGCGATAAGAAAATATACGAAACGGTCGCTGGGCTGGTGGACGAATGGGGAGCTGAAATCACTGGGGAGAACGGGTACAGCTCCGTCGGCGCAGTCGTCGGTGCCACCTATCCCGAAGAGGCGAAGGTACTGAGGAAAACGATGCCCAGGGCATTCTTCCTTGTACCGGGCTACGGCGCGCAGGGAGGTTCGGCATCTGATGTTGTGCCCTGCTTCAACAGTGACGGCTACGGCGCGCTGATACATTCCGCGCGGGGCGTGATATTCGCCTACCAGAGGTCGGAAAAAGAAGAGGGGTTCGGAGAAGCCGCGGGAGAGGCGGCTGAGCAAATGAAAAAGGAAATAGCTACGTCCATGAAAGAGAAAGGCGCGTATCCCTGGTGATGGCCACATTCATTACTGTCGATTTTATATGTTGGTTAAATACTTGATTATCCGATAAATAGGTAACAGGACCGGCTGGAAGGTTTTTATATCAGACTTACAAAATTCACTTAAAGTGTGGTCATATGTCCGATTACGAGAAAATGCTTGATTTGTGCATGGAAAGGCTGCCCAAGGAATGCCGCGAAGGGAGCAGGTTCTGCATTCCCAGGGCCGAGGTGCTGATACAGGGAGCCAGGACTATTTTTCTCAATTTCTACGATGTGTCGGGTGCCCTGAGGCGCGATCCGAAACATCTGCTGAAATTCTTCCTGAAGGAACTGGCAACATCGTACGAGGAAAAGGACAAGAAAGTCATATTCCAGGGCAGATTCCCCGGAAACCTTATGGACAAGAAGATCGAAATTTATGTCAAGAACTACGTCATCTGCCCGAACTGCTGCAAGCCCGACACAAAGCTCGTCAAGATAGACAGGATAGATTTTCTCAAGTGCGAGGCCTGCGGGTCCAAGCAGGTAGTGAAGAAAATGAAGTGATTACGGAAGTCCTCCGTCCGGTGACGTTTTTTAAGAGCGGAGGCGATATTCTTATTATGACTGCCAGAAAAGCCCAGATGTTCGTTGTCATAGCCGTGTTCCTTGGCGGCCTGTTGTTTTTCGTGCAGCAGGCGCTTATTACATACTCGCTCATCGAAATATCAAGCCCCTATCAAACAAAAGAACATTACATCGTCATGAATGTTATGGACGCAATCAACCAGACCATAAATACAAGTTCAGGGTGCCTGGCGTTCGAGAACGACCTGAAGGAGCTGCTCTCTGAACTCAGGGAGGATTTCGCCTCGGAGGGTTACCTCATAAACATCAATTATGACCTGAACTGCACCAACTGGGACTCCTCAACCGACGCCCCGCTCAGCATAAGCATAAGCTTCACCGGCACTCATGATGTGAGAGGCATGTTCAAATTCTACAACAAGTGACCAGGTGATAAGGATGAAAATATTCAGCAAGATTGAGATAAGGGATATCGTTGTGTCACTGATTGTCCTGTGCATCGTATTTTCCTACCCGGAATTCTTGACCATGCCTTCTTTCTTCCTCGTGTCATTGCTGGCTGTCGGTCTGGCCTTCATCGGGCACGAGCTTTCGCACAAGTTCGTTGCCATCAGCCAGGGCTTCTGGTCGGAATACAGGATGTGGCCGCAGGGATTGATGATGGCGCTTCTTTTCGCGCTGGCCACCGGCGGCTCTTTGATTTTCGCGGCCCCGGGCGCCGTGTTCTTCAGCGGGCATCCCTCCAGGGGACCGGAAAGGAGGCAGCTTACGAAAATCAGCATGGCCGGTGTCTCTTTCAACATCGTACTGATGTGGCTATCGATGGCCGCTTCCTTCCTCACCGGCATCTTCATCTTCAGCTACATGGCGTTCATAAACGGCTGGCTTGCCATATTCAACCTGATCCCTTTCGGAGGTCTCGACGGGGGGAAACTCCTGAAGCTGGACAATAAGATCTGGGCCGCCCTTGTTGCGCTTGCAGGGTCCGGATTCGTTCTGTCGTGGCTGCTGCCCTGACGCGCGCGGATGAATGGGCCCGCCCGGATTCGAACCGGGGACCTCTGCCGTGTGAGGGCAGCGTCATAACCACTAGACTACAGGCCCGTTCTTTTTTAGTGAATAATTCGAGCTTTAAAAATAAAAGTTCCGTACTGAACCCAAGCGCCTCATGGAAGGAACCTGACGAAGTTCGCAAAGCCGAAAATTAGCCATGCGCTGATGAAGGTTATGCCCATGATTACTTTGCGCACCAGCGACAGGGAGTAGTACCCGTGGGGGTTCGCGTACTGGTTGTAAACGTTGTTGGTGAAGAAAGGCACGTAGATCAGTCCTATGACAATCCAGAGTGTGTACGTTCCGGGACTGTCCAGAAAGCTCAGGGATTTCTGAACCTCCACGAACGAAAGATATGTTGAATTTATTACTCCCACGAGAGACTTTACAATTGCGTCCAACATGATAGACTGTCCTTCCTGAAATTCATAGTGACCCGGAGTGTCGGTCCCTTTCGTGCACCTGATTATAATTTGCCGGGATTCTTTAAATTACAGATTCGGCATCTTCGCCTGTTTCACCATGATATCTTCAATGTCTCCCGGCTCTCCCGAAATATATATTTATTATACAAGAAAATACTATGTCTCCCGATTTGTCCGTGAACATCTGTAAAATCAAGATGAAAAACCCTCTTGTACTTGCATCCGGAATCCTCGGTGTCACGAAAGCCTCGCTGAAACATGTGGCCGGCAACGGAGCCGGGGCGGTGACTATCAAATCTGTCAGCAGGGAGAGGAGGGAGGGTCACAATCCGCCCATAATCCTGACGGAGGGGGAAGTCATGATGAACGCGGTGGGGTATTCAAATCCCGGCCTGGCAGGGGCGAAAAAGGAATTCTCAGGACTTGATGAAATCCCGGTTCCCGTCATCGCGAGCATCATAGGGGAAGACGCCGCCCAGTTCGGATACATGGCGAGGAATTTCCTGACGGGGGAATTTTCCGCGGTCGAGATTCCATTGTCATGCCCGCACACCCCAGGCTTCGGTATTCTTGGAGGGCACGGAACTCCCGAAGCCACCCGTGACATCACGAAGGCCGTGAAAAGGCACGCGAAGATGCCCGTGATTGTCAAGCTCTCCGCAAACGTGCAGGCCATCGGCGAAGTCGCAAAAGCTGCCGAGAAGGCCGGTGCCGACGCGATAAACGTCACGAATGCAATCGGCCCGGGAATGGTGATTGACGTGAGGGCGAAAAGGCCGGTGCTCGGGTTCGGGTTCGGCGGCCTTTCCGGGCCTCCTATAAGGCCTGTCGCAGTCAGATGCGTGTACGATGTGTACGAATCCGTGCGCATACCCGTAATTGGCACGGGCGGCGTGACGACCGGGGAAGCTGCGGCGGAGATGCTCATGGCGGGCGCTTCAGCCGTCGGGGTAGGCTCCGGGGTCTATTACAGGGGAATCGATGTTTTCAAGAAGATATCTGACGAGCTGCTCGGCTTCATGCGCGAGGAAGGATACTCCGGGATAAAGGACATGGTGGGTATTGTCCATGATTAAGGCCGTTATCCTGGACTGGAGCGGGGTCGTGAGCGACGACCTGGCGCTCGTCTACGGTATAACCGGGAAGATATTCTCGAAACTGGGAAAGCCCTTCATGACCATGGAGGAGTTCAGGGAGAGGTTCGACCTCCCGTACATGGATTTTTACAGGTCCATGGGCGTAACGCTCGGGAGAGCCGATATGGATGGCATGTACAAGAGGTTCTTTCTGGAGGACGGAAAGAAGGCAAAGCCGTTCCCGTTCGCAAAGAGCATGCTGCTGTGGCTTAAAGAAAGGGGCATAAAGCTTTCGGTTCTCAGTTCGCACCCCCGGGAATTCCTGGAGAAGGAAATAACCGAATACGGGCTTGAAGGGTTATTCACTCATACGATAGGCGGTGCCCATGACAAGAGGGAAGTGATAGAGAGCCTTGTCAAAAAGATCGATGCCGAAAAGGGGGAAATAGTGTTCGTTGGGGACATGGCGCACGACATAGAGACGGGCAATCTCGCCGGGATAATGACCGCTGCGGTCCTGTCGGGCTACCACCCCAAGGAGAAGCTCAAAGGGAAGGAACCGAACTTCATAATGAATGATATCAGGGACCTCAAGTTCATCGTGGAGGGCTTGTACGTATGACAACCGCTCAGCGCTCCGAGAGGCCCAGGATGCTCGTAATAGAGAAAATCACAGCGGAGGCGAAGGACACAAGCAGCTTCTGGTTCACCGGCGACCTCAAAGCAAAACCGGGCCAGTTCGTCATGCTCTGGATTCCCGGCACCGGGCTGAAGCCGTTCGGGGTTTCGTACCAGGATGACGGCAGGTTCGCGGTGACCGTCAGGAAAATCGGGACCTTCACGGAAAAGTTGTTCGGGATGAAGGCCGGGGACAGGCTCGGCGTGCAGGGACCTTACGGCAGGGGGTTCTCGGGAAAGGGCGGGAGGATCGTCCTGGTTGGCGGGGGCTACGGCGCAGCGCCGCTCTCATTCCTCGCGGACGAGCTGGTCAGAGAGGGAAAAGAAGTCTTTTTCATAAACGGCGCTGCCACAAAGGACCACGTCCTTTACAGGGAACGGTTCAAGGGCGGGAAAGTTCATATGATCTACTCCACGGACGACGGCTCACTGGGGCACAGGGGATTCTGCACCGACTGCCTGACCGGCCTGTTGTCGAAGCATAAAATCGGCCGCGTCTTTTGCTGCGGCCCGGAAATGATGCTGCGGAAGGCTTTTGAGATCTGCCTGGAAAAAGACATCCCCGCGGAATTTTCCCTTGAGAGACACCTGAAATGCGGCTTTGGCGTCTGCGGCTCCTGCTGCCTGGACGGGACCGGCTGGAGGGTGTGCAGGGAGGGGCCCGTATTCGCTCTCGATGACATGAAAAAGATCGCCGAGTTCGGTCAATACAAGAGGGATGCAAGCGGCCGGGTGGTGAAGATATGAGCAAGCTCGTTATCTTTGGAAAGACCCTGGTGGAATCTCCCGGGAAAACACACGCCAATGTCTATATCGAGGTTCACGGGGGGAAAATCAACAGGCTGACGCACTTCAGGAAGGACCCTGACATAACAGCAGACGTAATACTTCCGGGTTTCATAGACCCGCACGTGCACTGCCGGGACTGGAGGCAGCCAGGAAAGGAGACCATCGGAACCGCTGGGGAGGCAGCTGCTCACGGCGGAGTGACGCAGATCCATGACATGCCCAACACGGACCCTCCCATCCTCCGGAACGACGACGTTGAAAATAGGCTTGAAACGGTCAAAAAGAGCGGTACTCCTGTGAAATACATGCTTTACGTTGGACTGAGCAGTGAACACGGCCAGATCAGGGAAGCGGTTGAAGCGGAAAAGAATCATAAAGAGGTCGCCGGACTGAAGTTGTATGCCGGCGAATCGGTCGGCGGACTCGCGGTTTCAGAACCGAAAGAGCAGCTGGCTGTCTACAGGACCCTGGCAAAGCTCGGGTATACGGGCGTCGTTATGGTCCATTGCGAGAAGGAAACAGAGTTCCTGAAAAAAACCTGGAGCATCAACGATCCGGAGACCTGGTCGGACAT
>JAUXKD010000119.1 GCA_030624445.1 Candidatus Aenigmatarchaeota archaeon | reverse complement strand
TGTACCAAACATACCCAGAAGCTATCAGAATTCCACCGAACATATAACAGCCAACCGCACACTGGAGTATTGAGCCCATTCCGGAAATGGCTCCCATTCCGGAAACCGCTCCCATTGTGCAGAAAACCGCACATATCAGGACTGCAAAGCCTAGACTAACCCAGATAGCAGGAACAACACCGTTAAAGATATCTCCAACAAGTGCTTTATTAGTATTAGTCATTGTAGTATATTTTTGTTTGATTATTTAAAAACCTTTCGATTTGTGTTTAAAAAGTCTGATTTCTTCATTAAAACATATATTTTTAATCCCTTCCGCTAATTTTGAATTGCATGGTGAAATAGAGAATGAAATAATCTGAATAAGGTTTAAATAAAAAAACACTTTCCAATATATTTCTTCCTATAAAACCGACAGCAATAGAGTTTGATAGCCCCGCCAGGATTCGAACCTGGGTCAGCAGGTCCAGGGCCTGCCATCCTTGACCGCTAGACTACGGGGCTTCGGTGTGAATCTCTTGTTTATTTGCAAATAAATAGTTTAAATTGTCTTAAATATGTTGCCATACGCCGGTTATTAAGATATATCGGCCGAGTATGCCGATTCTCTTGTTGATATGTCTTGGTCTTCTTCCTAATACATTTAAGGACAAACATCTATCCTTTCATATGTCCGCTGACGAGCTACTTTCCGACGAAGAGACGCTTTTCGCCTCTCCCGGAATACTAGATGTGGAGTATCTCCCAACGCTCATGCCCTACAGGGAAGGTGAACAGAAATACCTGGCAGACTGCATAAAGCGCCTGCCTTCCATCGGGACCAACGTACTTATTCACGGACCTCCGGGAATAGGTAAGACTGCCAGCGTCAAGTGGGTTTTCAGGGAGTTGAAAGAGTCCGGTGAATCCGAGGTCGTGCCGATCTACATAAACTGCTGGAAGGACACCGCCATGCACAGGATGGTCCTTTCCTTATGCAGCCAGTTCGAAATCGACAGGACGTACAAAAGCCCCGACGAGCTGCTTTCAATGGTCATGAAGAGGCTCAAGGCCTTCAAGGCGGTCGTCCTCACGTTCGACGAAATCGACAGGGCCCACGACCAGATGTTCCTTTACAATTTCCTGGAGGAACTGCCGCACAAATCAATCTTCATGATATCAACCAAAAAGGACTGGATCGCTCACCTGGACACGAGGATACGCTCGAGGCTGATGCCTGAAATTCGGGAGTTCAAGCCATACAACAGGGAGCAGACCAGCGAAATACTTGAGGAGAGAAAGAAATACGCTTTCGTCCCGGGAGTGTGGGAGACGGATGCGTTCGAAATGGTGATAGGGAAATGCTTCGGCTCAGGGGACCTTCGGACCGGCCTTGCTCTCATGAAGGCGAGCGGTTTGGCGGCCGAGCAGGAAGCCAATAGAGAGATAAGAAAAGAGCACGTATCAAAGGCCATGGGAAAGCTTGGACTGAAACCCGCCCCGGAAGGGAAGGAAAAGAAGATCACGGACTTCGGGTGACATTCAACGGGGACTTCATATACTTTTTTTAAATTTATCGGTACCATAATATTAATCATGTCCAATCCCAGCACCATCGAGAACGCAACAAAGACTGACAATTGTTAGTCGATGCTTTCAGTACTGGGATTCTGATTTCTTTGAAGTCAAATCCCAAGGAAGTGTAATAATGGTTTATAACTTTGAAGCTGACCGTGACGAACACGATCCAATGAAGGTTCATTCATATAGAAAATGGTTGGAATCACCCGAGGCAGAAGTAGAAATTCTTTTAAACGAAATGGGGGATAAACGCGTTCTGAGGGGAAACCTTTTGACAAGACGGTGGGATGAATATGTACCTGAGTTGTTCGAATTATATCGTGGTGTATTCGGGGAAGAAGGAATCGAGGGACACGTACCAAACATGATGGAATTGGAAGTTGTGAAACATATAGAAAGAATGGAGCCTGATAATATTTGACATATGAGAATAAGTTGCTCAGATACGGACTTTTTTAAGCTTCCATTTACAAGTATAAGTCATACGCTTGTAAGACAGTCGTTGTAAGGCTGTGGTGTTGCACATGAAAATACTGCTGATACACTCGGATTTCATAGAATACGAGGCAAAGAAAAAGGCCATAAAGGACGCAGAGGACGTGAAGGCCGGGCCGGTCAAGGTAAAGGACGCCTTGGTAGTTTTTTCTAGCGCTGAGAAAAAAGACGAATCTGCGCCGAAAAAGATAATCGATAACACTGTCAAAGAGATTCTTGACGTTCACAGGCAGGTGCACGCGAAAAACATTGTCATATACCCGTTCGTCCACCTGTCCCAGGACCCGTCGTCACCGGCCATAGCTTTGCAGATTCTGAAGGGCGTTGAGAAAGCCCTGATCGGTAAAAAACTGCCTGTAAAGAGAGCGCCGTTCGGCTGGTACAAGGGATTCGACATCAAATGCAAGGGTCATCCCCTGGCAGAGCTTTCGAGGAACATCGGAACCGAGGGAAAGGTAGAGGGAAAAGGTGAGGTTCCGGAAGCCCTGAAAAAGGAAAGGGAGCTGAAATCGAAGTGGTTCATCGTTGAACCGAACGGGAAGATGCACGGAATCTCCATGAAAGGCGAAAAAATTCACGGGTACGAATTCTCGAAGAACGAGAAACTCAAAAAACTGGTCTTGTACGAGATGTCCAAAAGCGGGGCGGAAAAGAAGGAACCGCCTCACATAAGGCTC
>JAUXKD010000098.1 GCA_030624445.1 Candidatus Aenigmatarchaeota archaeon | reverse complement strand
TAGGTCAGACCGAGCGTTTCATCCCTAAGGCCATGACAATGGGGGACTTCGATTCCGCAAAGAAAAATATTGAATATTTCATGGAAAAAAACAAAGAGCTGTTCGAAAAGAGGGTTGCTGAAGGAAAAATCAGGAGGATCCACGGGGACCTTCATTCCGGGAACATATTCATTGTCGATGGCAGGCCATGCATATTCGACTGCATAGAGTTCACAAAACGCTTCTCGTGCCTGGATACCGCGGTCGATGTGGCGTTTCTCTCAATGGACCTGGATTGTAAAAAACAAATGGGGCTTTCCGGTTTCTTCGTTGAAAAATACCTGAAGTACAGCAACGACACGGACCTGGAGGCCCTCCTTGACTTCTACAAATGCTATTATGCCTGGGTGAGGGGAAAAGTCACGGCCTTCAGGCTTGATGAAAAACTGGATGATGAAACAAAGAGAGGCCTCCTCGAAAGCTCGAAGAAGTACTTCAGGTTGGCTTTGGGATATGCCGGGAATCTCAAGTGAATAAAAGTATTTATTCAGTTAAAGATCTAATAATTCTGACTTTTCTATGTTTAGCAGTGAAAGGAATACCATCTGCTTCGATTTCTTCAGAGTTTTTTGTTGTTAACGGTTTTTGACTGGCTTCTTGAACAATAGCACCATTCCTGTATTCTGTTTTCCAACTTTCTAATCTTGGATCGTCTGAGTACCTTATTGATAAATGCCTCAATAAATCATCTCCAGGCATAACTGAAACGCCACGATAATCTCTTCCGAATTCCCAAGGTTCTCCATCAGTGATTTTCTTATATACCTCACTGGCTTTACCGATAAGTTTGTTTGACTTAGGATCGGTGTAAAGTGTATTTACCATTAAAAAACCTCTGAAAACGATTTATTCTTAAGAGATACGCAGAAGCCTTTATATACTTTTCTATATTTATTCGGATAAAATTATAACTGTAGGTTATAGGAGACTTCCCACTACTGGGAGAGTACCCAGAGAAATCTTAATAAATACCTCAGGTATTATCTCGTATGCTGAGAGCCTGCAACACGTGCAACAGGAGACTCAGGCGGAAGACCGTCTGCGTCGAGACCAAGAAGATTGCATGCAGGAAGTGCTGCGAGCAGCATAACGAGGGATGCTACTACCATCATTTCTGCTGGTCAAGGCTCATGTCCTAAACGATTTCGAGCATCCTGTCAATGGCCTTTTTCGCCTTCTTTCTGATATCTTCCGGGACTCTGATCTCGTGCTCCATGTTTTTCATCGATGCCAGCACCTTCCAGAGGTCTATCTTTTTCATGTTCGGGCACACGGCCAGTTCTGTGGCCGGGTAGAATTTTTTCCCGGGATTCTCCTTCTTCAGCCGGTGTATTATACCTGTTTCAGTGCCGATTATGAACTCGTTGGCGGGAGACGATTTCGCGTATCTGATCATTCCGCCAGTGCTCAACGTTTCGTCTGCCAGCCCTATCACATCGAGCCTGCATTCGGGATGGACGAGGACTTTCGCTTCCGGGTGTAGTTTCCTTTGCCTGATGATGTGCTCAGGCAGTATTTTGACGTGCGTCAGGCAGTAGCCGTGCCAAGGTATTATTTTTTTCTCGGTCTTTGACTGCAGATAGGCGGCAAGGTGCTTGTCCGGCGTGAATATTATGGTGTCCGAATCGAGGGAATCGGAAACCTTGAGAAGATTTGATGAGGTGCAGCAAACGTCGGTTTCGGCTTTTACGGAAGCCGTCGTGTTGATGTAGGAAACGACAGGCGCTCCCGGATGTTCGGCCTTCACTTTCCTGAGTTCATCTGACTTTATCATGGCAGCCAGCGGACATCTCGCGTTCATATCAGGAATCAGGACGGTCTTTTCAGGCGAGAGTATCTTGGCGGTCTCCGCCATGAAATAGACGCCGCAGAAAACGATGACGCCGGCATCCGTCTTTGCCGCCTGCTGGCTGAGGCCAAGCGAATCGCCGACGTAGTCGGCCACGTCCTGCACTTCCCCCAGCTGGTAGTTGTGAGCAAGAATAACGGCGTTAAGCTTCTTCTTGAGTTCCGCTATCTCGCCCGCAATATCCTTTGTGGATGTCATCTTGTATATTCTGCGGCTGTAATTTAAAAACTTGAATCTGCTGTCCATTTTTCGACTTAACTGCAAGCCATCTCCGCGAAAACCTAAAAAGCAGCGGAACCATACATAATTATATGATACTGGCCATAACGGGCACTCCCGGTACTGGAAAGACTTCGGTCGCAAAGAGTGTGGCGAATATCACAGGCTGGGATATAATCGGGCTCAACGAGCTGGCGGAGGAGAAGGGCCTTTACTCAGGATATGACGAGAAGAGGTTCTGCAGGATAGTGAACATGGATGCCATAAAAAAGGAGATAAAGGAAATATGGCTGTCGGGAAAGAATCTCATAATAGAATCCCATTACGCGCACGATATGGACGCTGACCTTGTGGTCGTCCTCAGGACCAAACCGGACGAAATAAGGAAAAGGGCGGCAGAGAAGGGATGGAAGAGGGCGAAAACAGAAGAGAACGTGGTGGCGGAAATAATGGAGGAGTGTAAGATTGAATCACTGGAACAGGGCAAAATGGCGATAGAGGTCGACACCACAGGGAAAAGCCCGAGAAAGGCCGCGAACGAAATCGCAGATATCCTGCACAAGGACGGGCTTTTCCTGAAGAGGAGCGTCAAGATACCGGAGAATCTTAAAGACGAGCTGAGAGAGCCCTACGGCGTCCTTTTCCCGGACATGGAGAAGGCCGTCGCCTACATGAAAGGTTCCGAGATAATAGCCGTTGGGGACCTCGCAAGCCACTCACTCTACTCGTTAGGCGTTAAGCCAAGGATATTCGTTGTCGACGGTAAGGTCAGGCGCAAGCGGTTCAAAAAGAAGATACCGCTGGATTACGAGACCATCAAAGCGAAGAACCGTGTTGGGTATCTCTCAAAGGAGCTGTGGATGGCCGCACAGGACGCTTTGAAGGCGGACGAGCCT
>JAUXKD010000025.1 GCA_030624445.1 Candidatus Aenigmatarchaeota archaeon | reverse complement strand
GGCAACAAGGCCAAAAAGGCTCATAATACTGGGGGACGTGAAGCACAAGGTTCCGGGAATATCCGTGCAGGAGATGAAGGAAATTCCCCGGTTCCTGGAGCATTTCTCGAAGAAAACAGCAGTGGAAATAGTGCCCGGTAACCATGACCCAGGGATAGAAAAGTTTGCCCCGCAGCAGGTGAAAATCCATCCCAGCAGCGGATTTGGCATGGATTCGGTGTATCTCAACCACGGGCACGCATGGCCGGGCGAGGATTTCCTATCCGCCAGGCAGATTATTATCGGCCATCAGCACCCGGTAATAGAATTCCAGGACAAGCTGGGCTACCGATTCAGGGAGCCCGTATGGATAAGGGGAAAACTGGACCCGGAGAAAATCGGTGAAAGATACAAAAAAATTCCGGAGAGGCTGCCGGAAGCAGTCATAATGCCTGCCTTCAACGAACTAGCGGGAGGGATGGCCGTGAACGGCAAAAGGGACGCGAAGTCCGTGCAGAACTTCATCGGCCCAGTCATAAGGGCAGTCGAGGAAAAAACGGCCAGGATTTATCTGCTCGACGGGACTTATCTAGGCAGGCTTTCGGACATCAAAAAGCCAAACTTTAATTAAACTCTGCCAAGGAAATAATATCATGTACTCAGGAAAAATAAGCGAGATCCTGAAGAGAGAGCACATCAACATAGGGGACAGGATTCTCGTAGAAAAGGTTGGCAAGCGATATGAAGGTCTTCTCATGCCCCGGATAGAATATGGCAACAGGAACTGCACTGTGATCAAGCTCGATAATGGCTACAATGTGGGAGTGGATTGCAAGGGGGCCAAGATCTCAAAGTCCAGGACAAAGGAACCGGCTTCTGTCAGGGAGGAAGAGGAATTCGAGCTTGGAAGGGTGAAGAAGGGGCTGGTGAAGGTTAAGTTCGACAAGAGAAAGCCTCGGGTATCCATAATCACGACCGGGGGAACCATTACCTCCAGGGTGGACTATAAGACAGGCGGTGTGACTTCGCTGATGAGCCCCGAAGAGATGCTCTACAACATACCTGAACTGGCCGATTTCGTAAGCCTGAAGATAGAGAACCCGTTCAGCATTATGAGCGAGAGCATGACGCACGCACACTGGCAAAAGCTGGCCAAGGCCGTGGCCAGGGAGCTCAAGCACAGCGAGGGTGTGATAGTCACCCATGGGACGGATACGCTTCATTTCACGGCCGCCGCGCTGTCCTTCATGCTAAAGGACCTGGGAAAGCCTGTTGTTCTTGTGGGTGCACAGAGGTCGACAGACAGGGGCTCCTCCGACGGAGCGATCAACCTGATATGCGGCGCGAGGGTGGCCCTTTCAGACATGGCCTCGGTGGGAATTTGCATGCACGGGACCATGGACGACGATTACTGCATATTCACGAGGGGAACGAAGGTTAGGAAGATGCACACCTCCAGGAGAGACGCGTTCAGGCCGGTAAACGATCTCCCACTGGCAAAGGTCTGGCCTGACGGAAGGATTGAGAAGATGCAGACGGTCCCAAAAAGAAGTTCAAGCGTTGCGAAGGCGGACACGGCATTCGAGGAAAAGGTTGCGATCATAAAGACATACCCGGGCTCAAGTCCCTCCATAATAGATCATTACGCAGGTATGGGTTACAGGGGACTTGTCCTTGAGATGACGGGGCTTGGCCAGGCGCCTACCTACGGGAAAAATTCCTGGCTGAAAAGCATAGAGAAAGCGACTGGAAAGGGTGTGCTTGTATGCGGGGCCGCCGAGACCCTTTACGGCAGGCTGAACCCGAACGTCTACAGCGAAGGCAGACTGTCCATGGAAGCCGGAGTGGTGCACCTGGAGGACATGCTTCCGGAAACGGCTTACGTAAAGCTCGGCTGGGTGCTCGGGCACACCAAAAGCGTTGAAAAGGCAAAAGAGATGATGCTTACAAACTACGCGGGCGAAATAACAAAGAGGAGCCTTCAAGAAACGTTCCTGGCCTGATTCCGTTAATCATTTTCCCTTTCTGGGACGGCACGCCACCTTAAGGATTTTTATGTTGTAGACCTTCTCGTATTCCTTCGCGAGCCGCGAGATCGCCTTTTTGGACGCAGCCTTTAAGCTCCTGGCCTTCACTATGCATATCACACTCGAACCTGAAATCACTGCATATTCTTTCATGACATAAACTCCTTATGTTAACGTCTCCCGGGAAGAAGTATATCATTATTCTGCTCACGCTCTTATAAAGTTTCCAAATTTAGGTGTCCCAAGTGTGAAAAGTGTTCCATTTAATGCAGTATAAAAGAATATTATTTTTTATTATAACATGTTATGAAATTATTTACAATATATTTCCGTTTTTATCGATTTCACCTTTTCGTATTCTCGCATCGGATATGGGCTCGCCGTCCTTGGCGTTCACGAATTCAATTTCTATTACACCGAGCTCTCTCAAGCCTTTCGCTTTTCTCATGAGGTTTATCTTCTCGCCGTTTTCCCTGCTTTCTTTGGAGACTATTATGTGTGTCAGTTCGGGTCTCAAACCCTCCGAAAAGGGATCGTGTATCTTGACTGTCTCCGCCCTCCCGAGCCAATTCTCGCTCCTGAGGAATTCCTTAATAATCTTCTCTCTTTTTTCGTAACGTTCTATCTTTTCCGCCCGGGGTTTGGTTTTTACCATCCCGTCGGCAGTTATGCACACCAATACCCTGCCTCCGGTATCGAACGCCTTTCTGATGAATTCCCTGTGGCCTCTGTGCAGGCCATCGAAAGTTCCGCCGATCAGAATGTACTTCATAACTTTATTTATCCCGGACAGCTAAAAATAGGTTATGGCGCTAGTAGTCCCGGGGAGCAATTCCATGGATATCTCCAGGAAAATATCAGGCATTTCCAAAATCCGCATGATAGAAAAAACTGTCAGGAGGTTTCCCGACGGTGAAACGTACATTAGAATGGAGGGTGGCGATTTCAAGGATGAAGATGTTTTCGTGATCCATTCGCTCTATCCCGAACAGAACGACAATCTGTTTGAGTTATTTTTAACCATGGATATCATCAAGGAGAGTGGCGGGAAGCCCTGCCTTGTGATACCTTATTTCGCCTACGGCAGGCAGGACAGGGCATTCCAGACCGGGGAGGCGTTTTCCTTGAAAACCATCGGGAAGGTCATGCTCTCGCTGGGGGCGAAAAAACTGATTACGGTCGATGCACATTTCCATCGAAAAAAAGGGGACTTCGATTTTTTCGGGGTGCCCGCGCGAAACATTTCTGCAGTTACAGTACAAACAGAACACGCGAAAGAAACCATCGGGGAGGAGTTCACGGTGGTCGGCCCGGATGAAGGTTCAAGGGACTTCCTATCAGGAATAGAGGGTGCCGTTTTCCTTAAGAAAGAGAAACGCTGTCCAGTGTGTGGAATGGAAGCGACAGAGTGCAGATGCAAGAACCCGGAGAAGGAATACGCGGTTAAAACGGATGTCCCTGAAAAACTGGAAGGGAGGAATGTCCTGCTTCTCGATGACATTATAGGCACGGGTTCAACAATCATAGAGGCTGCGAAAGCGCTGCGCTCGAAAAACAACAGGGTCTTTGTGGGATGCACTCACGGCCTGTTTCTTGGAGATTCACTGAAAAGTTTAGGCAGACATGCCGAATACGTGTTCTCAACTGACACGGTGAAATCGGAAGCGACCAAGATTTCAGTGGCTGGAATGTTGTCTGTTGAAATGAAAAAGGGGCTCGGATAAAAGGTT
The DNA here is from genome assembly GCA_030624445.1 of Candidatus Aenigmatarchaeota archaeon. Classification (GTDB taxonomy): domain Archaea; phylum Aenigmatarchaeota; class Aenigmatarchaeia; order QMZP01; family JAFGSV01; genus JAUXKD01. The sequence continues at coordinate 2,670 of JAUXKD010000025.1, read as the reverse complement.
AAGAACAGGTTTAACGACAGCCTAGATTTTATCCTCTGCAGCCTTCCAGTTGAAATGTTCCTTCTTTCCCAGGTTTTTCTTCTTGTACACGAAAAAGGCGCCGACAACCAGCCCCGCGACGATCACTATTACCACAACAATGATGATTGTTGCCACATCAAGGGTCGGTGGTACTACAAGGCCTCCCGGTATTCCCTTGCAGGAGAGTGTCGATTCATCGCAGCCGTAGTTGCAAGTTTGAAGCTTGTCCCACTTGCTGCCGTCGCTAGAGCACTGCTGGAGGTCGTTTCCTGAACACCTTTTCGCACCGGCGGTACATAACCCTACAGTGGGTACTCCCAGGGATTCCGCGTATACCTCAGAATTCACGTTATTCAGGACGGTCGAGCTTTTCGACCCGCTCACTTCATAGATGACTGTTATCTCCTGATTGGGGCTCATCTCGGGGTAAAGGATGACCCAGGACGGATCGTCTTCAGCGACCTCGACCGTTCCCCCGGGCGCGCTCACAGTCACAAGGCTCGCGTTGTTTGCGAACGCCTTGGGCACGCTCTCGAAAAGCATGAGGTTATTTGCCTTCTCCTGGCCAGTGTATTTCATCATCGTCGTTATCTTTGATTTGCCTCCAGAAACGTTGAACCATCGTGTCATTGAAAAGTCGGACGTGATGCTCACGGACAGCCTCAGGAGGTTCTCCCTGGCCTGGTCGCTTAGACTCCCTTTGGCCAGGACTTTCTCAATCGCCGCCTGCAGCTTCGTGTTGTTCCTCAGGCCGACACCCGGGACAAGGGTGGGCCTGCTTGAGGCATTTTGTGACGACAGTCCGCCAAAACTCCCTCCATTACCACCAGGTCCACCGTTACCGGTGCAGTCTGATGTGCCGGATTCGCCCGGATCGCATATGCCGTCACCGGCTTTTGAATTGACAGATATGCTAACGGTGTCCGACGTGCTGTCGGCGTTTGATGAGGTAACCTGAAGAGTCACGGTCTTGGAACCGCCCGTAATGGAAGACAATGCGGTCACGGTGCAGGACTCGCCTGCGCTCTGGCCTTCGTCAATGCTCGATATAGGATCACAGCTGGCACTGAACCCCGATGTCGTGGTATCTATCGTAAGATCATTTGCCGTCGTCTCTCCTCCATTAGAGATGTCCAGATTGACAGAAAAGCTGCCCCCCTTACTTACTGACGACGAAGACGTGGTCGCGTCAAGAGTCAGGGAAGGCGGCAGAACAATGTTGAAATTTGTGCTGTCATCTGACTGCGTTGTACACCCTGACATGACGCTCACTGAAACATACTGCGCAGTCGCAAGCTGAGATGCACTGACAGTGGTCCAGCTTACGCTTGTCGCTCCACCACCGATCGTCTTCTGCATGTTTTCTCCGGAAAGCGAACATGAACTGCACCCGCTGAAGCTGATCGTAGCCTGTGAACAGTCGCCAGACCAGCCTGACGCCTGAACAACAAAGGTTCTTCCCTTCATCACCTCGTCGTTATCGGCCCCTGACTGGGAGACCGAAGCGCTTAAAGCCGCCGATGCGTCCACGGAAATAAGCAGGCTTGCAAAAACAAGATAAATTGCAATATAAGATTTTCCTTTCATGGCCCTCCTCCTCCCGGAACTATATCACCTACCCTGAACCATCTGTCAACCACTTCTTCCATCCCACCGTATGATATCTTTAACTCTGCAATGTATTCCGCATTTTTCAGCCAACTTCCGGAAGGCTGCAACTTCAGCATCGCGTATCCCTTGCTGTCTGAAACATTCTGCTCGTTTATCAATGTGTAATCGGAAGCGTTCAGTTCCTTGTAACCCTGTCCTCCTCCGAATCTTCTGAGCTTTTCAAGAGAAACACTGGCCCCTGAGAGCGGGGACTGGCTGAAGTCGAAGACTTTCGCAGTAAGGGATATCGTGTCGTTTTCGTTGAGGTTCCAGACATCCTTCTCTAATATCATCTTTGTTCCGTTGAAGAACCTGATCTGCCACTCCGGTGACTTTTCCCACGACAAACTGTCGTTCATGGCACCGAACCTTATGTGCCCACTCCACATGCCACTACTAGGCGGTGATCCATCCTGTTCGGCCATCTGACCTTCCTCTGGCCCGTAAAAGTCATAGTAAGTCACATTCGAATCCTGATCAGGATTGTTGCTGCTCGCCCACCATGGCTCCGTAATATTGAGGTCATCATCGATGTATATTCTTGCCAGCTCCTGCTGACCGTCCTGGAAGTCGTCAAAACTGAACAGATAGAATATATCACCGATGTTCTTGTCCAGGTTGAGGTCAAGCTGCAGGGCCGATTCATTCAACTTCCCGAAGTAGACCGGTGTGTTATCCTGCACTTTCAGGTCCATTCCCGGGTTCGAATTGATACCCAGTGTCGGAAGATTGGTCGAATCTACCACGATAAACCCATCCCATGAGTCTGGTCCGACTTTGGCGAGATAATTGTTTCCCGATATCGAATCCCCGATCATGACCGGTGAGGCCACATCTGAGAAGTTGCCGTCGGTGTCTATCCAAATCAACTTGGCCACTTCCTCAATGCGCCACGTATCGGCCTGCGGATAGGGACCTGAAGAATTGGCAAAGACAACATCGTAAATAGTTCCTGACAAATTCATGGATGTGATGGCCCACTTGGGAGCCTCATTGTCT
>JAUXKD010000036.1 GCA_030624445.1 Candidatus Aenigmatarchaeota archaeon | reverse complement strand
TGAGGGACTTGTCCTCATTCTTGTAGCCCATGCATTCTGTCATCCTTTTAAGGTCTTTCTCTTCCATACACTTTCACCGTCGACGCTTACCTCCAGGACCCTGTGCAGAGGAATCAATATTTCCCTGTTGTTGCTCGTGTAATAAAAATGGCCTCTCTTGATTTGCGTGATCTGTTCCCCGCCTATCACTTTCCTGTCACCGGGAGCACCCCTGTGCAGGATGGTTACGGAGCAGCTCCCGAGTTTTCCCGTCCATTTCAGCCTGTTGAGAGTGTCGAAAACCACGGAAACCCCTTACTTGACTAATAGCTCCATCGTTCTGAGGTCGTTCAGGTCGAAAACCAGGATGCTTCCCTTCCCCGGATTTATTGATAAAGTCTTGCCTATGACGTCCTTCCAGTTTCCCGACATCTGGGACGACTCGTGTATGTGGCCGTGAAGGGTGAGGTACGGCTGCTTTTCAAGTATGAACTTCATGATGGCGGAGCTGCCCACGTGCGACCTGTTGTAAACCACGTCCAGGCTGGTGTTGAGTGGCGGGGCATGCATTACATACATCGTCTTCTTCGGGTCGCTCAGCTTTGCAAGCCTGTCCAGGTCCTTCCTTATGTTCTCTTCAGACTTTTCCCAGTCCTTGATCAGGAAAGGCGTTTCGTTAACGTAAGAATATCCTGCCACGTATTTACTCCCGATTTTATACGCCTTCTGGTTAATCAGCCTGAAGTTCCCCTCCTTCTCCCCCTTCTTCAAGATTTCTAGGTTAATCTTCAGGTCGTCGTTCCCCATCATGACGAATACGTCTTTCCCGGTTTTCTTCTTGAATTCCTTGAGCTTCGGCAGCATGTAGTATTCGTAAAACTCGCGCTGGTAAAGGGCCATGTCGCCCATAACGGTCAGAAAAGGAGATACATCGCCGCCTATGATTACGGCCCTGACATTCTTGCCGTTCCCGATTTCCAGCAGCTTTTCGTACGACCTTATCTCACCGTGCAGGTCAGTGGCGTAAACCACCGTCTCTGGCATGAGAAGCTACTACCCCCTGTCGGTCCAGTCATCAAAAAATAGCGCTGCGAACCCGATGGACGCCGAAAAAAGGATCAGCGTCAAGGCCTTTTCATTCCCTCCGATTCCCCAATATATTATGGCAGCCATTGAGAACAGCATCAGCCCGATAACAGCCAACTTTATTTTGTCCAATTCCATGGTATCACGCCTTCAGTGGACCGGAGGGGAAATTCATAACTTTTTAGTTCCTCCCTCGGGCTTTGCCCAAAAAGCATATTTCGAACCCCTGGCCTCCACCTTTTGGGTAGCCTCTTCCGCGAGAAGCCCAATGCCGAGGTGGCGATCTTCCGCTGATCTACCGGCCCATGACCTAATTCTGTAATAGCCTTTATTATAATTTGCTTAAATAATTTATTTCTATGGACTTGGCAACCCTAACTGCTGGCTTCCTGCAGTGGTCGGAATACGTGATTGTGAATTTCGGCTACGCGGGCGTTTTCTTCGTGAGCATGCTGAGCACGGCCTCCATTTTCCTGCCGGTTCCGGGCTTCCTTTTCATCCTGGCGGTGAGCCCTTTCCTCAACCCCTGGATCCTCGGAGTAGTCGCCGGGGCGGGCATGGCTATAGGCGAGCTTACGGGATACGTCCTCGGGAAGGGAGGCAACAGGGTGATAGGGAAAGGTGAGAAATGGCTGAAGATGGGAGAACGATGGTTCCGGAAGGGCAGGGGATTCCTGATCATTGCCGCGTTCGCCGCGACACCCCTCCCCGATGACATAACGGGAATACTCGGAGGGATGTTCAACTACGACCTCAAGAAATTCCTGCTGGCTTCTTTCCTGGGGAAGACGCTTATGAATCTTATTCTCGCGTTCATCGGCTTTTACGGCATCAACTGGCTTGCGAACGTCTTCGGGATCAACCTCTAGCTCCCTGAATGGGCCGGGCAAGATTTGAACTTGCGACCTCCGCCTTTCTTATTTTCGTTTAAGCTTTTTGAAGAAAGCTTATTGTAAGGGCGGCGTCATAACCCCTAGACCACCGGCCCGCTCTACTACATTTCCTATAATTCATGGGCAATTTATTTAAATTTGCGGCCTCCCCAGAATGCGACCGCCGGGAGTCCCACCCTTCCGCACGTGTGCGGAAGTGATTTGAACCCGGGTTACAGGCTGTCTCCGGGGCCCTCTCTCTCGGAGCCCATGGGAAGCCTGTGTCCTACCAAGCTAGACTACGGTCGCAGATAGTTGTATATGACATACGGATTTAAAATTATAATTTTCAGCTCATTGACACTGATCCAGAGTTATGCGATGAAGGATCGTACGATTTTTCAAGAAAACAGCCAATCTTTTCGTTCCATCATTATTACCAACGATTCCATTTTGTCATGCAGCAATGGCACATACATTCTTCCACTCCAGCAATAATCGATCGGACGCCATGTTTTGAAATCAACAGAATGTTTTGATACGTCCCTGAAAAAAACGGCCGGGCTTTCAGAGACGTAAAGCCCCGTATCAGATTCCAAAAATAAACGATACGGATATTCTCTGCATTCCAAGGCTCCACCGAAAGGGTTATCTGTATTTACAGTCTCATCCATGAAAGATTCACCGATCAGGTCCTCTTCCGATACAGGGTCTATGAAAAAACAAAGTGATGTGCAATCGCATATTTCCGGATTACGCATTTCCGTACCCCTGACTACACGAGGGGGTATATAAAACATCTGATATGCTGATTCATCGAATGGAATACAGATGTTCGTTCCATCCCTTTTCAAGTTTTCCAAAAAATAAATTCCGTCCTTCCATAATGAAAAATCGCCGCCTTGAAACCCCACCTTGTCCAAAAAAGGTTCCTCTTCTCCCAGGCCATCCAACCTGTCCCCGAATATTTCACCTAGCGTGTATGATCTGTCAGGTTCTATCTTAAACATCTCTTCACCGCCAATCCTTATGAGCCGCATCTGGGATGGCATTTCAATGTTTCCCGGGACCTTCCACCGGCGGCATCATGATTTTAGCGCTGGGAGTGGGATTTGAACCCACGCGTGCCGAAGCACACAAGGTTAGCAACCTTGCGCCTTGAGCCATACTCGGCCATTGGGTCAGAAAAAGGAAGAACGAAGCACATCGTTTCCCATCTGAAATCCCAGCATCAGGCATTCCCCAGCGAATTCAGTACCTTTCCAATTTTTTTTTGATGTGTGGTTTTATATCTTTAAAGAATTCCGGACCCCTTCTTTTTGCGTTTCTTTTTTAAACCCGGTCCATAAATTTAAATATCTTAAAACTCAATAAACATTGTTTATAAAATTCCAAAGAGAGTTCATTATGGCAATTCAGGTTTCCAGCATATCGGACACGTATGCAAAGGACGTTTTCACGGACAAGGGTTTTTTCTGCGGAAAGGTAGAGGACGTGGAGTGCGACCTGAAGAGGTTCAAGATAAGGTCCATTGTGATAAGGGCCATCAAAGGTTCATATCTGAGCAGGATGCTGAACGACAAGAAGGGCGTTGTGATTCCGTTCCCAATGGTCCATGCAGTGGGCGATGTGATAATAATAAAGCACATATCCCCCCCTGCGGTCGAGGAAGAAGAGCACGCGCCAGAACCCGCCGCCGTGGAAAGTGCAGTAGAATGAATCGTAGCCATTCCGGTGCAACCACGAATTCAGTTCTTTTCCAAACGAATCCTTTGGAGCATACGGATCCTCATTGACGGCTTTGTAAAAACCGCCTTGTCAATCCTTTTTTTATTTCCCCTCTGGATAAATTTAAGGATTGGGGGGAAGGTGGATGAAAATCGTTAAATTATCGGCGGTCCTGGAGAAACCCGAAATCAAGGGAAAGATCGTCGAAGGTATGAGGAAAGGCGACATATTCATCTACCCGACTGACACTATTTACGGGATCGGCTGTAACGCTGATATTCCCGGCAGCGTGGAGAAGATAAGGAGCGCGAAGGGAAAGGGTGGCCGGTTCTCGGTCGCGGCGCCTGATAAGGAATGGATATGGGACCACGCCGTTATTTCCAGGGGGTGCAGGGATTTCGCGGATTCCCTGCTTCCGGGACCTTACACAATCGTCGTGAAGGCCAGATCGAACGCCCCGAAATCGGCCGTTTCCAGGGAAAAGAGCCTGGGCGTAAGAATGTACAGGCACCCCTTTTACGGGATCATCAGGGAGGCCGGTGTACCATTCATCTCCACCTCTGTCAACCTGAGCGGAAAGGAACCTGCTTCCAGAATAAAGGACGTTCCAGACAGGCTGAAGAATATAACGGACGTGGCGATTGATGCGGGAGAAATCAGGGGACACGCCTCGAGGGTCTTCGACCTGAGGACCGATGAAATTGGCATTCTCAGACACTGAATTATTGGGACTGAAACGCGAATCCCATCAGGCCAAGGGCCACGAGGCTCACAATCGTTGTCGACATGAGGACACCGAGACAGATCGCCAGGAAGCTTTTCTTCCAGTCGAGCCCGAGCAGCCACGCAATTCCAGTCCCCGTCCATGCCCCGGTTACGGGGAGAGGAACGCCAACGAACAACACGAGCGCCACCCATCCGTACTCCTTCACCACGGGAGCCTTCTTGTGCAGCTTCCCGACAAGCCTTCTGGCCCAGCCGTACCTCTCGAAAAACCGCTCGTAAAAAAGTGTCATGCCGAAGTATATGGGGAAGAATACCATGCAGTTGACGGCGAAGGCGAGGGGAATTACGAGTGAAGCCGGCAGGCCGAGAGCCAGGCCGAGGGGGATCCCGCCCCTGAGTTCCGTTATCGGTGCCATTGTCGTAATCACCACCAGAAGAATATCGTAAAACATAAAGATAGTTGTCGACTTTTCTTAAAAAAACGCACCACATGCAAAGCCTTCGCTTTCCACTGCAGCGAGCACAGGCAGACATTTAAAACACATTGGCAATTATAGTTACTCCGGTGGCGATCCATTATGAAGGCGAAGGTTGTGAATTTCAGAAGAGGGAGGCACACGCAGAAAACGAACCAGCTGCTGCTTTCCGTTCCCGATCTGGAGACGAGGTCGGCTGCGGCTGCTTTTATAGGAAAGAGAGTGACATGGAAGACGAGATCGGGGAAGGAAATCAACGGGAAGGTCGTGTCCCCCCACGGGAACAACGGCGTGCTCAGGGCGAGATTCAGGCAGGGTATGCCTGGAGAAATACTCGGGAAGGAAATCGAGATTGTGGAATGAGTTGTACAAGCTTTTTCTTTAATTTTGCAACTGAAGATCATTATGATGAAGGCAATGGAAGGGGAGGCGGAAATTTTTGTCCCGGACCAGTCCATCACGAGGAAGGCGGAGGCGTTCTACAATCCGGCCATGGAATACCAGAGAGACCTGACGGTTTCGGCCCTGAGGGTCTATCAGAAGACCTCCGGCAAGAAGCTTTCGGTGTGCGACCCTCTGGCAGGAACGGGCGTGAGGAGCATACGTATAGCCAAAGAGGCAGGGAATATTGAAAATATTCTGGTAAACGACGCAAACCCGAAGGCCTTCGCCATCATCAAGAAAAACGTTAAGAGAAACGGGCTGGAAGACGTGGAAGTATCGAATAAAAACGCGAACGTCCTGTTCCTGGAAAGGGCGAGGGAGTTCGACTACGTTGACATAGACCCGTTCGGGTCCCCCCTGAATTTCATTTTCAACGCGGGCTACGCCCTCAAACCGAGATCCTTTCTGGCATGCACAGCAACGGACACGGGGGCACTCTGCGGCTCCTTTCCGTCGGCCTGCTTTACAAGGTACGGCATAAGAGTCGTGAAAACTGATTTTTTCAAGGAGACCGGAGTCAGGACCCTGACAACGGCGATAATGCTCGAACTCTCGAAGCACGGAATGGCCTTCGAGCCAGTCTACTCCCATGCGAACC
>JAUXKD010000008.1 GCA_030624445.1 Candidatus Aenigmatarchaeota archaeon | reverse complement strand
GCGGGTCGTGCGGGGCAAGCCTGGATCCCGGAGATTCAGTAACATGCGTGTTGGATTCGTACTACAGCGGCGTGATATTGGAAACCTTGGAAGAGGGTAACAACGCTTTCGTCATCAAGTATCTGGCGGCTGAAATCGACATGGATCCCTATTATTTCGTTGCATCGGACCTTTGCGTCACGTTGCAGGAATAATCGCCCCTTTCCGGCCGCATTATCGCCAAATCCGCATTTTCAACATATTTAAGCCTCTCTGTTAATTATATTATATAGGTTAACTGTTAACTGTTATACTCTATGAAGTTGAAAAAAATATTGTGATTTTCGTGCCAAGAAAAGACGATTCGGGGAAGGGTGGAATTTCGGCAAAAAACAACGGATACGATGCCAGCTCCATAAGGGTACTCAAGGGGCTGGAGGGCGTCAGGAAAAGGCCTTCCATGTACATCGGCGACACTGCCAAGAGGGGTTTACATCACATCCTCGAGGAAGTCGTGGACAACGCTATCGACGAGCATCTTGCGGGCCATTGCGACCGTGTGACAATTGTATTGCACAAGAACGGCTCCGCGACGATCGAAGACAACGGCAGGGGAATACCCGTGGACACTCATTCCGAGATGAAGAAACCCGCCATGGAGATTGTTATGACGACGCTGCACGCCGGAGGAAAGTTCGACAGCAAAACATACCGAATGTCCGGGGGACTGCACGGCGTAGGCGTCTCGGTGACCAACGCCCTTTCCGAATGGATGAAGGTGAAGGTCAAGAGAGACGGCAAGTTTTATTCCCAGGAATACCGGAGAGGAAAGGCGACATCCAGGATGAAAATCACCGGTAAAACCGACGAAACCGGGACGATTATAACGTTCAAGCCCGACGGCAAGATATTCTCGGAGACCGATTTTGACTACGAGCTTATGGCGGCCAGGCTCGACGAGCTGTCATACCTCAACGCCGGACTGAAGATAGAAATCACCGACGAGCGCACGAATAAGAAGCGTTCATTCATCCACGAAGGCGGCATAAAGTCCTTCGTCACGCATCTCAACAGGACCAAGAGCTCCATTCACCCCGAGCCCATCTATTTTTCCGAAAAGAATGACAAACACGAGATCGAGGTTGCGATGCAGTACACGGACGGCTACGTCAGGACGGTCCTTTCTTTCGTGAACGGGATAAACACGATAGAAGGCGGGACGCACGAGGAGGGATGGAGGAGCGCACTGACGAGGGCAATCAACAAGTATGTCGATGAGAAGGAGACGCTGCAGATCAAGGGCGAGGACGTCAGGGAAGGCCTCACGGCGGTCATATCCCTAAGGCTCCAGGACCCGCAGTTCGAGGGACAGACGAAGACGAAGCTGGGAAACAGCGAAATAAAAGGGGCTGTTGGCAGCGTCACGTACGACAGGATCACCAGCTTTTTAGAGGAGAATCCGCAAGTCAGAGGCACAATCCTTATAAAGGTGCTCGACGCCGCCAGGGCAAGGGAAGCCGCCAGGAAAGCCAAGGACCTTGTGAGAAGAAAGAGCATACTGGGAACCGGCCCCCTGCCGGGGAAGCTTGCTGACTGCCAGACGCGCGATCCAAACAAGGCGGAATTGTTCATTGTCGAGGGTGACTCCGCAGGCGGCTCGGCGAAGCAGGGAAGGGACAGGGTATTCCAGGCGATACTCCCCCTGAGGGGGAAGATCCTGAACACCGAGAAGGCGAGAATAGACAAGATTTTCGCCAACAACGAGGTTTCGGCCATGATGACCGCTATAGGCACGGGAGTCAGCGAGGAGTGCGACCCGAAAAAGACGAGGTACGGAAAGGTAATAATACTTGCGGACGCCGACGTGGACGGAAACCATATAGTGACCTTAGTTCTCACGTTCTTCTACAGATACATGGAGCCGCTTCTCAACGCAGGCAACATATACGTTGCAACGCCGCCCCTTTACAGCATAAAACAGGGAGCAAAGACCTTCTACGTCTTTAACGAGAAGGAAAAGAAGAGAATGGTTGAAAAGCTGGGCGGGAACGTCATAATCCAGCGGTTCAAGGGCCTCGGTGAGATGAACCCCGACCAGCTCTGGGAGACGACCCTCGATCCGGGCAACAGGCAGCTCAAGCAGATGACCATAGAGGATGCCAGGATAGCCGACGAGATATTTTCGACCCTCATGGGGAGCGAAGTTATGCCGAGGAAAGAGTTCATAATGAAGCACGCCGGAGCCGCGAAGAATCTGGACGTGTAGGTGCGGATAATGGAAGAAAAAAAGAACACGGACGACGGGGTGACGAAAAGGTCCTTAGTGGACGAGATGAGCGATGATTACATAGACTACGCCATGTCGGTGATCATCGGCCGGGCACTTCCGGACGTCAGGGACGGTCTCAAGCCCGTGCACAGGAGGATCCTTTACGCTATGCTGGAACTTGGCCTTTCGTACACCAGGCCATTCAGGAAGTGCGCCCGTATTGTGGGTAACGTTCTTGGTATTTATCATCCGCACGGGGACCAGGCGGTTTACGACTCCCTGGTCAGGATGGCGCAGTGGTTCTCTTTGCGTTACCTCCTGGTGAACGGACAGGGAAACTTCGGTTCCATCGACGGCGATTCCGCGGCAGCCATGAGGTACACCGAGGCTAGGCTTTCCAAGGTTGCGGGGGAGATGCTCGTCGACATAGACAAGGACACGGTCGATTTCGTGCCGAACTTCGACGGGAGCGTGGAAGAGCCCGTCGTCCTTCCGTCAAGAATCCCGGGTCTTCTGATAAACGGCAGCAGCGGCATAGCCGTGGGCATGTCCACGAACATGCCTCCCCACAACATCGGAGAGGTGTGCGATGCCGTCGTGATGCTCGTGGATGATCCGAAAACGGAACTCGAGAGGCTGATGACGGCCGTGCATGGACCAGACTTTCCCACGGGCGGCATGATATGCGGCCGATCAGGGATACTGCAGGCCTATAAGACCGGGAGGGGTATCGTCAAGATGAGGGCACATGCGGACATAGAGAACGGCGACACAATCGCGATAAAGGAGATACCCTACATGGTCAACAAATCGAAACTCATTGAGCACATGGCGACGCTCGTCAAGGACAAACGCCTGGAAGGCATAAGGACCATCAGGGACGAGTCCGACAGGCAAGGAATGAGACTCGTGGTCGAGCTGCAGAGGGGAACGAGCCCCGAACTGGTTCTCAACAAGCTGTACCAGCATACGGAATTGGAATCGACGTTCGGAATCATAAACCTGGCACTCGTGGACAACAAGCCCCGGGTGCTCTCTCTGAAGGAGCTTCTCGTGCACTTCATCGGGCACAGGAAGGAAATAATCACGCGCAGGACGAGATTCCTGCTGAAAAAGGCAAAGGCGCGGGCCCACATCCTCGAAGGCCTGCGGATCGCCCTTTCGAGGATAAACAGGGTTATACAGGTCATAAAGAAGAGCAAGAACCCTCCCGCCGCAAAGGTTACCCTGCGATCGGAATTCAAGCTCTCTGAAAAGCAGGCGGACGCGATCCTGCAGATGAGGCTGCAGACGCTGACGGGCCTGGAGCAGGCGAAGATAAAGGAGGAGCACGACCAGCTGCTGAAGGACATCGATAAGTATCAGAGGATACTCAGTTCCGAAAAGGAAGTCATGGCCATAGTGCGGGAGGAGACCCTGGAGATCAAGGAGAAATACTCGGACGAACGAAAGACCGTGATAACCGCTGAAGAAGCGGACATGAACGAGGAGGACCTCGTCCCCAAGGAAGACGTCGTGGTCACGATGACGAGCAGGGGTTACGTGAAAAGGGTGCCCGTCGACGAGTACAGGACGCAGAAAAGGGGGGGAAAGGGGATAACGGCTACGGAAACGAGCGAGGACGGGTTCGTGAAGGACATGTTCATCACAAACAGCCATGACTACCTTCTTTTCTTCTCTAACAAGGGGCGGGTACACTGGCTGAGGACGTTCCAGCTGCCGACCGCTTCCAGATACGCGATGGGAAAGGCGATCGTCAACTACCTGCACCTCGAAGAGGATGAGAAAATATCAACAACGATACCGGTAAAGGAGTTCGGCGAAGACAGGTACCTGCTGTTCTGCACGAAGAAGGGCCAGGTGAAGAAGACGCCCATGCAGGCGTACAGCAGGCCTCGGAAGGGCGGGATCATCGCGATAAACCTCAGGGACGGCGACAGGCTCATGGACGTGGATGTGACCGACGGAAAGAGTAAGGTCTTCCTGGCAACCGTGAAAGGGTACGCTATAAAGTTCGATGAGAATGACGTCAGGAAGACGGGCCGATCCGCCTCCGGCGTGCGGGGGATAAGGCTGAGGGCCGGAGACGAGGTCATCGGGATGGAAATACTCGGGGACGACGAGCAGATTCTTACGGTTTCCGAGTTAGGCTACGGCAAGCGGACCGGGGCCTCCCATTACAAGGTGCAGAAAAGGGGAGGCAAGGGAATCATAAACATGAAAGTCGTGAAAAAGAACGGCCCCGTGAAGGCGATAACGAAGGTTACAGGCGAAGAGGGAGAGCAGCTCATGCTCATCAGCAACCAGGGCACGGCCATACGCATCGCCACGAACGGCGTGTCACTGATAGGGCGTTCAACCCAGGGTGTCAGGGTTATGCGCCTGAGTAAAGGCGACATGATCGAGGACATCTCGCTCCTGGAAGAGCAGAACGAAGAGGAAAACGGAGAAAATAACGAATCCTGAACTTTGCAGCAGAAGGAATTCCTGATTTCTAAGTTTATAAATATCATGTTTAACGAATCCTATAATGCGGGGGTTCCCAAGAAACCCGTCGTGTTGCAGTAAAGCGGCGGGTTTGGTAATGGTCAAAGGGGCTAGGCTTAGGACCTAGTGGCTTAGTGCCTTCCAGGGTTCGAATCCCTGCCCCCGCATACAACCCAAGGTTCTGTGTGGTGAAGCTTACACGGCAGGAAATGTTCGAATTTAGGTAAAAACCGAACAAAATAGAAAATATTATAAGGATTAGATTTGATTGAACTTATGATGAAAAACAGAAAATTATTTTATGGGATACTGGTTGTTTTAGCCATTTCAGGAATTGGTTTTGTTGCATTAGAGCAGTCTACTACACCAGTAGTGTCACATGGCGGACCAGTTAAAGACTATGTGAGCCTGATAGATAATCTACGAGCATCTGGGGCCATAGTCAATCCATCCGGAGATATATCACAACCCTTCTTCTCTGTTAAAGGCCAGATTATAACAGTTAACGGTGTTGATGTTCAGGTTTTCGAATATCAGGATGCTGTTGCGGCCGACGCTGAAGCGGCACTTGTTTCGCCCGACGGCAGTTCGATTGGTACAACTATGATGAATTGGGTCGCTTCGCCACATTTTTATAAAAAAGATAAATTGATTGTGCTGTATGTTGGCGATACTGCAGCAATAATAAATATGCTGGAAACCATGCTTGGCACACAGTTTGCCGGACAATAAGACTAAACAGCGATCAAAAGGGATTCGTTGCCTTCAGCAGGTCGCCCAAAAATATCTCCATTTTTAAAAATCAGGGGCATAATTATTAGCTATATCTATATCATCCGATGCGGAGGTCCCCGAGAAACCCGTTGCTCTGGAAGAATTCCATAGATGCAGGGGTTAGGGAATGGTCAAAGGGGCTAGGTTCAGGGCCTAGTGGCTTAGTGCCTTCCTGGGTTCGAAACGTTTCCATTTTCGCGCATCCGCGTGCATGGGAAATGCGTAAATCCCAGCCTCCGCATAAGGAAGCTTAGAGATAAAAAAGACCGTGGTAAACGACGTCATCGTTTCTTCAGCTTCACGGCGGTCCCGTACGCCAGCAGTTCTGCCGCTCCGCCTATGACCGTGGAAGTCGTGAACCTCACTGTGACTATTGCGTCTGCGCCCATCTTCTCTGCATCTTCGACCATCCTCTTAACCGACTGATCCCTTGCCTCGTTCAGCATCTCGGTGTACTCCTTTATCTCGCCGCCGATTATGTTTCTCAGGCTGGCAATTATGTCCTTTCCCAGATGCTTCGCCCTGATGGTGTTGCCTTTCACTATTCCGAGGGTCTCGCTTATCTTTTTCCCTTCGATGGTCTCCGAACTCGTAATCAACATACATCATACCTCCTTATTTCTGCTTTTCCTTTCGTACATCCATGAACCTTTCCCTCACCAGGGAAAGGAGTATTACCAGGAATCCCACAAAGAGGGCAATGACACCCAATCTCACAATCGCGGGTATGCCGGGAGACTGGACGAAGAGGTAAAGAGGGTAGCCTGCCAAAAGGAATGCGCCCAGAATTACGAGAATGATGCCCGCAATTTCCGTTTTCTTCATGATTTTCATTGCGTTCCCTCTCTAATAAGGTTTGCGTTCTTCGGATATGTCAGGCCCGTCCTCAGATTTATATTACATGGAATGAATAATAATTATTATGAAAAGAGTGCCCCTCGTTCCTTTCCCCCTCGACAAAGTCGAGAAGTTTTCCAGTGTTTTCATTGGCCTGGGAGAGATGTTGTCCAATTTCTTCCCCTCATTGGACTGGGACCTGCACCATTCCGGTATTGACATGGCACCAAGGAAATGGGTTTCGATCGCCATATTTTCAGCCATATTCTATTTTTCCATGCTTTTCACCATCATGTTGGTCATAACCAGGGCGGCAAGAATAATCATCCCTCAGTCAGTGGGCGTTTCACTGCTGGTTGGCTTCACCATAGCCGGCGCCTCCTTCCTTTACATAGTCATGTATCCGAAGCTGCTTGCCAAGAAGAAAATAAAGAGCGTGGATGAGAACCTCCCCCACGCCCTTCACCACCTGCTTATACAGATACGTTCTGGCGTTCCGCTCTTCAATTGCATGGTGTCTGTCGCTCACGGCGATTACGGCCAACTGGGCAAGCAGTTCGAAAGGTCGGTCGACGAGATAAACACCGGAAAATCCGAAATAGAGGCCATCGAGGAAATGGCGAAGGACAATCCGTCCCTGTACTTCAGAAGGGTGCTGTGGCAGGTGGCGAACGCTCTCAAGTCCGGGGCGGACATCGGCGACACGCTGAAAGAGATAGTTGAAAATCTCGCCATGGACCAGACGCTGGCCATAAAGAAGTACGGTGCACAGCTTAACCCCATAGCCATGATGTACATGGTATTCTGTGTGATAATGCCCACGCTCGGCATAACCTTCCTGCTCGTCCTGGGCTCTTTCATCGGGTTGAGCTTCCAGGTGGAGTTCGTGTTGTTGGCCATACTGGGATTCCTTGTGTTATTCCAGTTCATGCTTATTGGCATGATTAAATCCAAGAGGCCGGTGGGAATATGAAACTGTTTCCTATCAAGTGGAGGAGAGGCCCGAAGAAAGCCAAAAAGCCGGAGAAGGATAAAAAAGCGAAGCGGAAGCAGCACGATGTGAAGGAGAAGAAAGAGGAAAAGCATAAGGGGAAAGAGAAGAAAAAAAGGACAAAAAAACTGCTGCACATTAAGATCATCCCGAAGTTCTACGAAAGGTGGGTACAGAGACAGTTCGAACTTTCCGGGTCAGAGAGAGATGCGGGAAAATTTATAAAGGGTATATTTATCGTCAGCATCATTGTAGGCATTGTTGCGGGTTTTCTTATAAGGAAGTACATGTTCTACGTGTCTCCCGCCTTTTTCATTATCACTTTTGCGTTCTTCAACATGATACTGCTGCTTTCGGTTGACAGGAGAGGGAAGTTTGTGAACGAAATACTGCCGGATGCCCTGATGCTGCTTTCGGCGAACATAAGGGCGGGCTACATACCGAGCAGGGCGCTCATCCTTTCGGCAAGGACAGAATTCGGTCCCCTTTCGGAAGCCATAAAAAAGGCAGGGAAGGAAATCATGTCTGGAAAGTCCCTTGAGGAGGGAATGAGAGAGATACCCGCCACTATAAAATCCGAGGACCTCAAGCGCAGCATAAACCTGATAATAGAGGGCATCAGGGGAGGAGGCCAGATAGTGTCACTGCTGGAAGAGAACGCAGTGGACATACGCCGGAGGCAGGCCATACAGAAGGAAATCAAGGCCAACACCCTTATGTACGCGATATTCATTGCCTTTGCGGGCTGCCTCGGGGCACCGGGCCTTTACGCTCTTTCAGGCTACATGACGGGCGTGATGTCCGATCTCACCCCGGATGCCACCGTGACAAGCGGCGTTTCGGACAAGGTCTCTTTCTTCCAGATGAAGGGCGTATCGATATCGGAAGAATTCCTTTTGCAGTTCTCCCTCGCGGCGATCATCATTACCACATTTTTCGGGGGTCTCATACTCGGCCTGATCGGGTCAGGAAGTGAAAAGGACGGCCTAAAGTTCGCCCCGATTCTTTCCATAATAGCGGTCCTCGTCTACCTGGGGGCCAGTTTCCTTGTAAACATTATGTTCGGAACGATGCTGGCGGGATAAGAAGTCGCAACACCGAAAACGGGCATCGGGAAAGAATCAAAATTTTTATATCAACAACTTTAATGGAATTGTATGCTTGACATAAAATTCCTGACAGAAAATCCGGGGGTCGTTAAAAAGGACCTCAAGAAGAGGAAGGACCCGGAAAAGGTAAAATGGGTAGACGACGCGGTAAAGAAATACAGGGAATACGGGAGGCTCGTGTACGACCTCCAGAACCTGAGACAGAAGAGAAACCAGACGAGCCAGGAGATAGCCAAAAGGAAAAGGGCTGGCAAGGACGCTGGCGGACTTCTCAGGGAAATGAAAAACATACCGAAAGAGATAGGCGAAAAAGAGGCCAAGGTCGACAAGCTCAAGGAAAAGATCGACTGGTACATGCTCAGAATTCCGAACATCATGCACAAGTCCGTGCCCGTTGGCACTGACGAGAACGACAACGTCGAGGTCAGGAAATGGGGCAGTCCGCACAAATTCGATTTCAAGCCGCTCGATCATATAGTCATCACAGAGAAACTCGATCTTGTGGACATCGACAGGGCGGCCAAGGTAGCGGGTGCAAGGTTCTACTACCTCAAGAATGAGCTAGTTACATTGAATTATGCTCTGATTAAATTCGCACTGGACTTCATCTCGAAGCGGGGCTACACGCTGTTTCAGCCTCCATACCTGATCAGGAGAGAAGCTATAAACGGGGCTGTCGCCCTGTCCGATTTCGAGGATGTCATCTACAAGGTTGAGGACGAGGACCTGTACCTCATCGGTACATCGGAACATACCCTCCTTGCCTACCATATGAACGAAATCATCGAGGGTGGAAAGCTTCCCCTTAAATACGCCGCTGTTTCACCATGTTACAGGAAAGAAGCCGGGGCCCACGGGAGAGACACAAAAGGCATCTTCAGGGTCCATCAGTTTGAGAAGGTGGAGCAGTTCATATTCTGCAGGCCTGAGGAATCGTGGTCCATGCTGGAAGACCTCATCAAAAATGCCGAGGATTTCTTCAGGCAGTTGAAGATACCGTACAAGGTTATGAACGTCTGCACCGGGGACCTGGGGACTATAGCAGCGAAAAAATACGACCTGGAGGCCTGGCTTCCCGGCCAGAACAGTTACAGGGAGATGGTCTCGTGCTCCAACTGTACCGATTACCAGGGAAGAAGGTCCAACATCAGGTTCAGGGACAATACGAACGATCCGACAAAGCCACCGCACACCCTTAACAGCACGCTCGTCGCCACGGAGAGGGCACTTATCGCGATACTGGAGAACTACCAGCAGAAAGACGGCACGGTCAAGGTCCCCAAGGTACTTCAGCCTTACATGAACGGAATGAAAGTCATAGGGAAGAAATAAGGTTTTTCGATTTTTCCGGTTTCTTAAATCACCCGAGGAACACGACTCTCTTCGAAACCATTCTCGGAAGAGGTAGCGGCCTGTACGGGAATCCTTCAGTCTCCTTTTTTATCATTTCCACTAGTTCTGCTTCTTTCATCTGTTTCACCTTGCTGTTTTCCCTGAACCTCACCGCCAGCTTCCCGCTCTTCTTTTCCTTTTCGCCCACGACCACAATGAAGTTCACCCATTCCGTTTCGGCGTCCCTGATCTTCTTGCCT
>JAUXKD010000020.1 GCA_030624445.1 Candidatus Aenigmatarchaeota archaeon | reverse complement strand
GATACGCTCAAGGAGATGACAGGCATTAATCCGGCGAAAACCGCTGCATTGCAGTATTACATAGAGAAGGAGATAATAGGGCTTGGTCTGATAGAAACGCTGATGAAAGACCCCGAGATAGAGGACATATCCTGTGACGGGGAGAAAATACCCTTATACGTCTATCACAGGAATCCGAAATTCGGATCCATAAGGACCAATCTCTGGTTCGAGAGTAAAGAGCAGATGGACGAGTTTGTCTTGAAGTTGGCACAGAGGTGTGGAAAGTCCATATCGGTTGCCGAGCCATTGCTCGACGCCGCCCTGCCCGACGGGAGCAGGGTACAGTGCACCATGGGCACGGACATTGCCAGGAGGGGTTCCAATTTCACCATAAGGAAATTCACCTTTTATCCGCTTACCCCGACACACATGCTCCACTACAAGACATTGAACAGTATGCAGCTTGCGTACCTTTGGATGGCAATAGAGCACGGGAAGACCATCCTTATATCCGGAGGCACCGCAACGGGAAAGACATCACTGCTTAACGCGCTTTCTCTGTTCATAAAACCCGACCTCAAGATAGTCTCTATCGAAGACACACCGGAACTCAGGCTGCCTCACATGCACTGGGTTCCCGAGGTTGCCAGAACCCCGCTTTCGGTGAAGGGAAAAATGGGAGAGGTCACGCTTTTCGATCTGCTCAAGTCATCACTGAGGCAGAGACCTGACTACCTCGTGGTCGGTGAGGTGAGGGGGAAAGAGGCCTTCGTTCTGTTCCAGCAGATTGCCACGGGCCACCCGTCCCTTGCAACGATACACGCCGCATCGATCTCACAACTGATGGACAGGCTTATAACGCCGCCCATCTCGCTTCCTCCGGCCCTCATAGAGAATGTCGATATAATAATATTTTTGCAGAGGGTGAAGGTCAAAGGGAGGGATGTGAGGAGGGCGAACGAAATAGTTGAGGTGATCGGGCTTGAAAAGGACCTTCCCTTAACGACTAATATTTTTGAATGGGTACCTCTCAACGATAAATTCTCCTCCAAGGGTGAGTCAAAGGTCCTTGAGTCCGTTGCCAGAATGGGGGGACTCACACAGGAAAGCGTACAGATGGAAATTCTAAGAAGGAAGAAAATACTGGAATGGCTGCGCGACAACAAGATTTTCGACTACAGGGAGGTCAGTAGAATAGTCAACGGCTATTACACGGGTCCGGAAAGGGTAATGGCACTTGTTGAGGAGTCTGCTGCTGGTTGACATGTTCAAAGAGTGGTCCGTCAAATTGTTTGGCAAAATAATCAATAAGTATCTTAATTTCTTCGACCCCCTTGAAGTCAAGATCAGGAGTGCGGGGATAAAGTACAGCCTGGAAGAGTATCTTTCAGTTGCCCTTTTTTGCTCGCTGATCGCTTTCATCGCATCGATGCTTCTCGGCTCATTTTTCGTTACGATTTTAACGTTCAGCGCTATGTTTTCATACACGCTGAGCATAATAATTTCCTTTTTCGCTACAGGGGCTACCTTTTTTGCATTCTACTGGTACCCCAGCGTGGCGTCGAAAGGTATACAGTCGAGCATAGATCGGGACCTTCCCTTCGCAGTTGCTTCGATGACCGCCGCGGCAAGCTCTGGAACGCATCCGATTTCAATATTCAAGATGCTAAGCACGAGAGAGGGCGTGCTTGGAAAGGAGTCATCAAGGATATACCGGGACGTAAAGATGTTCGGTACAGAGATGACATCGGCCTTGGCCAAGGCTGCCAACAGAACACCGTCCGTGTTGTGGTCGGAACTTCTGTGGGGAATGGTTTCCGTAATAACTACTGGAGGGAACCTCTATGAATATCTGTCCGATAAGGGAAAAGAGAGCATGCAGCAATACAGAAGGATTCTGGACGGTTATTCGAATCAGATAAACTTTTTCACCGAGATATACATAACGCTCATAATAGTGGGGACACTTTTTTTCATCGTCCTTTCATCCGTGATGTCACCCCTCGTGGGCGGAAGCGGTTTGCTGCTGATGCAGACCTTCCTGGTCTTCATTTTCGTTCCTCTTGCGTCCATGGGCTTCGTTATTTTACTAAAAGGCCTGTCTCCATTGAAATAGAAGGTGATCAAGATAGAATTAGAATTCGGGATCAGAGAAAAAACAATCATCATACCGATTGCGATAGGTGCTGCAGTGGTAGCTCTCTCCATCATATTCGTTGGGGATGTTGCCGTGATAGGGAATTCCATAATAATTGCAATGTTCATTGCGATCGTTCCCTTTTTTCTATACAGATATTCGAAGTATGCCTGGCTGAAGAGCCTGGAAAGACAGTTCCCCAATTTCATCAGGGACCTCGCCGATTCCAAGAGATCTGGAATTACCCTGGAAATGGCGATAACCATGTCAGCGAAGACCAACTACGGGAAGCTCAGCAGTGAAATAAAGACCATGTCCAACAAGCTGTCATGGGGTGTATCTTTCCTCAGGGTGCTTGAAATATTCGAAAAAAGGGTCAAGGATTCAGCCAGCATTCTTGAGGTTCTGCACATAATAAAGGAGTCCTACAAATCTGGAGGGAATGTCGTTGCGACCCTGGATTCCGCAGCGAGGAATATGAACATGCTAAGGGAGGCCGATGAGGAAAGAAAGAGTGTTACCAGTGAGCACGTCATGATAACGTATGGTATCTTCTTCCTTTTCCTTGGCATAGTGATCATGATAATATTCATCCTTGTCCCCATGCTGGGTGGACCAGATATCGAGGAAGAGAGTGAACTTGGAACTGACTTTATTATGCAGACCTTCACCAACCCGTGTTCCGATCTCCTGATCATCTTTCCCTGTGGCCTGTTCAGACTCACCTGCCAGATGCTCGATGTCGACAGTGAAAGCTTGGGATGCTACTACATATCGCTGTTCTTCTATGTCCTACTTATACAGGGGTTATCATCGGGTCTCATAGCCGGACAGCTTGGTGAGAATTCCGTTATTGCCGGTACCAAACACTCTCTGATAATGGTATCCATCGCCGTTTTCGTTTTCATATTTTTGGCCAAGTTGGGCCTGTTTCCGGGTTAAGGGCCCGATGGTGAAATGAATGAAGGGTCAACTTGTATTTGAATTCATATTGGCATCGATCATACTCTTCAGCATCATCATATACACCATCGACTTCATGTCCTCCAACATGAGACTTTACAACGCGGAGTTTTTGAAAAATTTCCTGGAAAGCAAGGCGTTGCAGGTGTCAGAGGTCTTGATGAACGATCCGGTGAACGGGTTTGTAACTGAATGGCCGTTGCTCAGCCTGGGAAAAATGAGAGATTTCAATGAAACGTGCTACGACGTGGACAATTACATCGAACTGCTGAATAACTTCAGCCTGGTGGAGCAAGAGCCTTACAGCACATATTATCAATTGAGTATAGTTGTGAATGGGAGTGGCACCAAGTACGTGGATTGCGGCCGGCAGCCTCCTCAGAAAATAACGAGAGCTACAGTGACCAGATTCGGGTTACTCCCATCGAACGACATAGCAACCGTTCAAGTCATGATCTGGTAGGCTGGATGGTCCGGCAGCTATAAGCTTTTAAAAGGTCAAGGATTAATAGTATATGATATTTTATGAGGATTGTAGTTGTCGGTGGAGGAAAGATAGGCAAGGGGCTGACGGAAATGCTGTCCGATGAAAAAATTGACGTTGTTCTGATAGAAGAGGACGAAAAAAGGGCCGAGGAACTGGCAGAGCAGCTCGACGCCCTAGTCCTGCATGGCGATGCGACGGAAAAGGAAGTGCTGAAGGATGCCGACATGGAAAAGTGCGACGCCCTTGTTGCGGTCACCGGTGATGACAAGACCAATCTAATTGTTTGTGAAACAGCGGAATCGCTGGACGTGAAAAAGGTGGTTTCGAGGGTGAATGAAACCGGCAATGAGGAATTGTTCAGGAAGAGCGGCATACCGTCCCTCGTCAACACGACTGTGTCCACGATAATGGAATTCAAGAAGGCCCTGGAAGGCGGCAGGCAGGCTTTCGGCCTCTTTGGCGGTGGTGCCGAGATAGCGGAATTGTACGTGAAACCTGAATCCAAAATCATAAACAGGACCGTGGAATCCCTGCTGAAAGACGGGATCGTCGTCGTTTCCATAAAGAGGAAGGATAAGCTCATTCTGCCCCGGCAGAAAACCGAAATACGTGAAAAGGATTTAACAGCCGTGTGCATTCCCGCAAAGGGTAAAAGGAAACTGGAAAGACTATTTGGTGTGTAGGGATGTATCTGGAAATAGCGCTTACCGTTTGCTTCTTCGCCGTTCTTTCGGCGGTAGTTCTTTTCAACAGGGTAAGGAAGAGATCCTCCGGGAACAAAAAGATGATAAAGATTTCCAAATCCATACATGCAGGCGCACTTGCGTATCTCAATGCCCAGTACAAGGCACTCGTCGTTTTCATAATCGCTGTCGGCGTCATTCTTTACCTGTTGTTATCACCGGTCTCTTCAGTCCTCTTCGTCTTGGGCGCGGTGTGCTCCATAATCGCGGGAAACATCGGCATGAGGGTCGCGACATCGAGCAATGCCAAAACCACAGCCGCATGTGAGGAAAGTGTTGAAAAGGGGCTATCCGTTGCGTTTTCCGCAGGCTCGGTGATGGGCCTGCTCGTCGTCTGCATCGGCATAGTGAGCGTGAGCGTTTTGTTCTATATTCTGGGAGACCCCAACATGCTTTTCAGCTTCGGATTCGGGGCCAGTTCCGTTGCGCTGTTCGCCAGGGTGGGCGGCGGCATATACACAAAGGCCGCGGACGTCGGAGCTGACATGGTGGGGAAGGTTGAACGCAGAATACCGGAAGACGACCCCAGGAACCCCGCTGTGATAGCGGACAACGTCGGTGACACTGTGGGCGACATAGCCGGCATGGGTGCGGACCTGTTCGAAAGCTACGTGGAATCAATAATAGCGGCCATGGCCGTTGCCTTCGTCCTGTTCGGCATGGGACCCCTTGTCCAGTTTCCCATTCTCCTGGCATCCGTTGGGGTGGCCGCCTCCATAGTGGGCATACTCTATGTACTCATTGGAAAGGGAGACATCGGAAGCCTGCTCAACAGGGGGATATTCATCGCAACGGGTATCGTCGTAATCGTGTCTTATTTCATTATAGTTTCAATGAACCTGCAGATCGAGATACTCTACTGCATAACTGCCGGACTCGTTGCAGGGGTCGTGATCGGACTGAGCACGGAGTATTACACATCGGGTGGAAAGGGGCCGGTAAAAAGAGTGGCCGAGGACTCCCAGACAGGGGCGGCAACCAACATCATATCAGGACTTTCCGTGGGGATGCTTTCGACCGTCATTCCCGTGCTGGCGGTGGCGGCAACGATTATCATATCATTTTACTTCATGGGGCTTTACGGGATTGCGATAGCGGCCGTGGGCATGCTGAGCACCCTAGGCATAGTGCTGACAACCGATTCATACGGCCCGATATCGGACAATGCGGCGGGAATAGCGCAGATGTCCGGGGCCGGGAAGAAGGTCAGGGAAAATGCAGAGAAGCTTGACGCCGTTGGAAACACCACCGCCGCGATAAACAAGGGCTTCGCGATAGGATCCGCCGCCCTCACATCACTGGTGCTCTTTTCGGTGTACAACAAGGCCGTAGGCCTGACCAGCATAAACATAGCCAGCCCTCAGGTCATCGCGGGACTTTTCCTGGGGGGAATGCTTCCCTTCTTTTTCTCTTCCCTTACGATGAAATCCGTCGGCCGCGCCGCCACGGAAATGGTGAGGGAAGTGAGAAGGCAGTTCGACTCGATACCCGGCATACTGAAAGGCAAGACCGACCCGGACTACAAGAGATGCATAGAAATCAGCACAAAATCCGCGCTCAGGGAGATGGTGAAGCCCGCCTTGCTGGCGATACTTGCCCCTCTCGCTGTCGGCTTTTTTCTCGGAACCGAAGCGCTCGGAGGCCTGCTGGCCGGGGCAATAGTGACTGGTTTCCTGCTCGCGTTGTTCATGTCCAACGCCGGCGCTGCCTGGGACAATTCGAAAAAATTCGTGGAATCCGGGAATTTCGGCGGCAAGGGCTCAGACACCCACGCATCTACCGTTGTCGGCGACACGGTGGGCGACCCGATGAAAGACTGCAGCGGACCGTCACTCAACATACTGATCAAGCTCATGTCCATCATATCCATCGTTTTCGTGCCTCTTTTGATCTGAACCGTATCAATGCTTAAGGCATCTTACCAAAACAATCTCTATTTAAAAGTTAGCTCTATCTTTTTGGCATGGAACAGCTAATTTTAACAGAAAAAGAAATTAAACGAGCTTCCGAAGGTGGAATCGAGCATCCCGTGATCTTGATAATAGAAAAAAACATAACCGAAATTTCATGGCTCAATAATGAATTTTCCGATATGGAAGATCAGAATGAACATAAAAAGGCCATAGCCGAGTGTTTTGGGTTTCTAGGGGACGAATTTGAGGAAGTTGGTGATTTTACTTTAGGTCCATTGGATCTGGTATCAATCTGGTCCAATGTACATGGGCTTTTGGGTGACCATGAAAGATATGGGCTGGCCAGTTCGATTTGCACTTCTTACGGGATTCAGAGAAGGCCAGATTTGAAAGGTCTTTCTCGTTATTATCTTGAAAGCTCTGGGTTGCCAGATAAACTGAGAAGAGATGTACCCGGACTCGTGCATGTAAATGGGAGACTGGAGGATGTTAAAAAGAGTTGTAAAGAGATTGATTATTATGTTTATGGGAGAAGAGAATCTCCTATGCAATTTGGTGCAGAGCTGAAAGAGAGGATGGAGTGCGGAGACAAAGAAGCCGAAAATCTCTTTAATGAACTTGTTGCACGTGAAAAGGAATACTCGACTCCTTTGCTAGGGGAGGTTCGAGAAAACTTCAGGACGGCTTATGTACCCAT
>JAUXKD010000110.1 GCA_030624445.1 Candidatus Aenigmatarchaeota archaeon | reverse complement strand
TCGTTTTCCTTGATCAGAAAACTTTTCATACCCCTGATTCTCGCATTCGTGTACTCAAGACCTACCATAGACCAAAAACCCTAAAACCATGTCCACTGCCTTTTCGAAATTGGACTTTGCCTCCTGTTCCGCTCCTTTCAACTTGAGGTCGGAGGCTTTGAGCGTTCCGGCGGCCTCCGCTTCGGCGGCGGCCCTTTCGTTCTCCATCTTTCTCTCAAGCCTGAGCTCAACCTTCCTGAGGCTTTCCTTTATAACATTTTCCTTTTCTTTGTGCACGGCGCTTACCTTCTTTTCGGCCTTGCTCCGGGCGCTCTCTATCTGCCGGGAGACCTCGCTCTCTATCTTCTTGATATGTTCCAGCTCTTTCATAGTAGTCATATTGATGGCATGGTTATAAAAAATTAGGCGTGAAAGGCGGGAAGCGGGAGCTTCCGGGCCGCACAGGTCATACCAGATTCTCAAGACCCGCCGACTTCGCGTAAGAGACGGCTTCCTCGTGATCGGAAAAGGAAAGGGGCGTGTCAATGTCCCTGTGCTTGCCCGCGTTCCAGCAGGGCCTGTACTGGGCCAGTATGTTGGTCCTCGTCCCGGGACCAAGATTCTCCCTTACCCATCCGATTACAGGCTTCGCGTCGCATTTCATGTGGTTTGGCATCACGAGTATCCTGATCAGCAGTTCCGCGTCCTTTCCGGCCGTTAAGAAATTCCTCTTTGCCACCGCCGGATAGTCCGGCGCGGAGCTCAACCTGACGGCGCATGTTTCATTGAAATACCTGAAATCGAGCAGGTAAACGTCGACCACGCCCTTCAGCAGGTCCGCTGTTTTTTCGGAATAGTAGGAATTCGAATTCCAGACCACGGGAATGTTCGCATCGACCTTGTCCAGGGCCTCGAGAATCCAGGGAAGGTTTGGCGTCGGGTCCCCGCCGACGAAGTTCACGTTCCTGCATCCGTGGTCGGCCATTTGCCCAATCCAATCCGCTATCCTTTCCGGGTCCCACACCGCGCCGGATTCATAATCCGTGGATTCCGGGGCGTTCTGGCAGTAAACGCATCTCATCGTGCATCCCGAAAAGAAGAGCGTGGCGCTCGGCACCAGTTCCGGCTCCTCGCCGAAATGGGCGTGCGCCCCGAAAACCCTCGGTTCGTCGGCAACCCCGCAGAAACTGGTCTCGCCATCGGTCCGGTTCACCCCGCACTTCCTCTCGCACAGCTCGCATCTCCCGAGGATTCTGCGCGCCTCCTTGATCTTCCCGGCCAGCCTGCCGCTCTCCCTGGAAAGCAGGAACCTGGCCCTTTCCTTCCCGTCAAGGACTCTTTTGTACCTGCCGAGACCCGCATAAATTCTTTCGTCTTCCACCCCGGACAATGTAGTGAACCGCATAATATTCTATTGTTCCGAATGCATAATTTTTATATGATGGGACATTCGTCAGAATTTGTGAACCAGAAACATCGTTAAAGGGCCATGAAAGTCCCTAGAGTGTGAAATACAGACTATGTGAACGGGCAATATCAATATGCATTACATTGGTAGTGCGGTTTTTCATGTTTTATAAATTTTCAGGTCAATATTCAATATCGGAATTTCCAAGTGTGAGTTGTAAGTGGTCCGGATGCCAACAGGAAATCAGTATTTAACGGCGAATGAAAGGGCAGGGGATGATTCTCTTTTTGATCCAACGATAGAAATCATGGGGAAAATGTATTTCAAAGTACCCAAGAGGTATGGAGACAATCCCCATCAGGCATGCTGCCTCTATGTCCCTGTCGATGTGGATTTTCAAACCGTTGGTTCTGCCACGGAAGAAAAAAGCGGGAAACAGGGACTTTCAATGACCAATACGAGGGACATTGACAGAGCATGCAGAATCCTGAAATACATGAGGGAAGTGCCGGCATGCGCTGTCATGAAGCATCTCAATCCTGCAGGCGTTGCCAGATATACAAAACATAACCCAAGAAGGGTTGCCGAATGTTTTCGTGACGCTTGGGATGGAGACCCTGTGGCTGCCTTTGGTTCTGCCGTGGTTTTCACCAAACCTGTTGATAAGGAAACCGCCGGCCTCATACAGGATGGTAGCCATTACGTGGAGGTAGTCGCCGCGCCTGATTTTGAGGAAGGGGTAATGGGGATATTCGAAAGTGCTCGTGTGGATGGTGGTAAAAAGAAAGTTAACCCGAGCATGAGGGTTGTCACCTTCCAGAATCTTGATAAGCTTCCCAGATATCAGGGGGATCCTGTGAATCATATGGAAATAGTCACCAACGATGACGGTTCCCTTTTCATTCAGGAACCTTATCTAACAATGATAAGGAGCCCTGATGACACGGAAGTCGTCACTAAAAGGGTTCCAACGGAGGCCGAATACGATGACATGCTGTCTGCATGGTATGTCACCCAGGGATTAAGGTCCAACGGTGTGGCCTTATGGAGGGACGGACAACTTCTTGCGGGCGGAACAGGACAGCAGGAAAGGGTCAGATCAATCAGATATGCCGTCGACCTGGTGAAAGAAAAAGGTCACTCTACCGAAGGTTCTGTCCTTGGTTCGGACGGATACATTCCGATGAGAGATAACATCGACAAGTGTGCTGAAAACGATATTAAAGCGATAATAGAACCCGGAGAATCGATGGCAGACAAAATTGTCATATCCGCATGTGATGAAAATGATATAGCAATGGTTTTCACGAAAGAAAGGTGCTTCTCGCACCATTGAAGGTTTCAATTATATATAGAAAAATATAAAGAAAATAAAGCCTCGGGATAGACAGAGTACAGAAATCGGTGGAATTGAACTAATTTATACAGGTTAAAACAATAATTATATTTATGAAATTGGGATATCTGTCCATT
>JAUXKD010000069.1 GCA_030624445.1 Candidatus Aenigmatarchaeota archaeon | reverse complement strand
GATGTTCAGTTCACTGGGGGTTATCATGGGGTTCGTGGTTGTGGCTGCCGGATTTTCCAAGGTCAGTGACCACGTGCATCATAAAAAGGCCAGAAGCGAAATGACGGAACACAAGGAAACTGTAAAAAGGGTGACGAACTGGCTAAACAGACAGTACGAACTCACGCAGGGGATAAAGAAACTGCACGATCACAGGTTCCACAAAGCGGAAGGAAAGAGGTCCGAGCTTGGGGGAAACATCGAAAAGAGGTACAGGGAACTTGCCGGGAAAATTATAGACCTGGAAAACAAGCTGAATGTTGTTTCAAAGGTAACGCTTTCATCGATTCCTTTGAAAGAGGCGAAAGAGTCGGTTGAATCAGGTTTCGAGGCCGTCTGGCAGGACATCGTCAATTTCTCCAAGAAAAAGAAAAGCATAGAAACTCTCTCGAGAGGCATAAAGAACATGATAATGTCCGTGGGCAAGGACAGCATAGTGCTTCGCTCTGAGCTGACAAAAATGGAAAGGGCCGTAACTAAGGAGGAATTCCGGCATTTCTGGGAGATTCTTAAAAGAAAGGGAAGTCTTGAGTTCCTAAAAGACATCGAAGACCCCAAACTCCTGAGAGCCGGAAGCATAGTGGTCTCCTTTTTGGCGAGATTGCCGAGGGTCGAGTACGAATTGAAACCGAGAGTGCTTTACCTTATGGGGGAGGATACCCACTCCCTCGGAACGCTCAAGGTGTACGCAAAATAATATAAATGTTTACTCCATATTTAACTAATTCCGTTAAACTACTTCGGTAGGAGGAACGTATATGGACATAAAAGAAAAGCTTAAGGAAGCGAAGGAAAAATCCAAATCCAGGAAATTCGCACAGTCGTGGGACATAATATTCATTCTGAAGGATATTGACCTGAAAAAGCCTGAAAACAGGATCAATCTCGAGTTTTTCCTGCCAGAGGGTACCGGCAAGGACCTGAAGACGGTTGTCTTTGCGGACTCTCTCTTCTCTGATGCAAAAAAACACGCAGACCTTGTATTAACGAAGGCGGAGATACAACAGCTCGGGAAGGACAAGAAGAAGCTCAAAAAACTTGCAAGGGAATATGACTGGTGGCTCGGAGAGGCTCCCCTTATGCCGCTCATAGGAAAGCACCTGGGGGCAATCCTTGGAACGAGAGGCAAGATGCCAAAGCCGGTTCCCCCGAAAATAAATATTGAGGAACTGATCAAAAGAACCAAAGGCTCCGTCAGGATAAGGCTCACGAACTCCCCTGTCATACAGGTGCGTGTAGGTACGGAGACCATGCCGGATGAAAAGATTTCTAACAACATCGAGAGCACCTATAATTTCGTACGGGATAATCTTCCAAAGGGAAAGAACAACATAGGGAGCGTCTTGGTAAAGCTCACGATGGGCAGCCCGGTCAAGCTGGAGTTGTGATGTTTATGGTTTCAGAAAAAAAGAAAGCGGTGCTTAAGGATATTTCAGCAGACATTGAAAAATATCCGGTAGTGGGAATAGTGGATATGCACTGCCTGCCGGCCAGGCAGCTGTATCAGATAAAAGAGCAACTGAAAGACAAAGCCGTAATAAGGATGGCCAAAAAAAAGGTGATAATGCTTGCCCTGAAACAATCAAAGAAGCCTGATATAGATAAGCTCGAAGAAAAGATACAGAACGAGCCGGCGATGCTTTTCAGCGATGCGAACCCCTTCGAACTGGCGCACACGATAGCCAGGTCGGTTTCAAAGGCTGCGGCGAAGGAAGGTGATATCGCGCCCAGTGACATCACAATTCCCGCAGGACCAACCAATCTTCCTCCCGGACCGGCAATAGGTGAACTGCAGAGGATAAAGATACCGTCGGGGGTCGAGGGGGACAAGATAGTCGTAAAGAAGGACACGTGCGTTGCAGAGGAAGGTGAGACGTTCTCCAAGGACGTTGCAGACGTGCTCATGAAGCTCGGCATCGAGCCCATGGATATATCCCTAAATCTTGTCGCGGTCTGGGATGACGGTCTCGTCTTTGACAAGGATCTGCTGTTCATACCTGCCGAACATTACATAGGCCAGTTAAAATCGGGACACTCCAACGCTTTCAACCTTTCCATGAGCATCGATTACATCACCGCGGACACCGTACCAACGCTTATATCCAAGGCGTACCAGCAGGCCGTCTCGCTTTCACTGGAGGCCGGGATAGTGACTTCGGAAAACATCGGAAGTCTGCTGGCAAAGGCCCACGGCCAGGCAACCGCGTTGAAGGGGATGGCGAAGGACGAAGCGCCTCAGGTGCCCCAGGATGAAAGCAAGGATAGTGGCGCCGAGCCCGAAGATGCAGGGAAAGACGAGAAGGAAGAGAAGCCTGCAGAGGGTGACATTCCGGAAGAAGCGGGTGAGGAGAAGGGAAAAGGGAAAGAAAGCGGCGAAGAGGATAAAACAGAAGACTCAGCCGAAGGCGGGGAAGAAAAAGACGTGGGAGAGAAAGAAGAGTCCAAGGAAGATGAAAACAAGGAGAAGGAAGAATAAGGTTTATATTTGATACGGGTATAAAACATATACCCAATCAATGAACAATGGAGGTATAATATGGAATTGGTATATGCGGCTTTGCTGCTGCACTCGATGAAGAAACCGGTGGATGAGGCAGGAGTAAAGAAGATTGTTGAAGCTGCAGGCGGGAAAACCGACGCTGTGAGAATAAAGGCGCTTGTCGGCAGTCTCAAGGACGTCAACATAGACGAAGCCATAAAGCAGACGGCAATCGCTTCAACGGCTCCGGCAGCTCCGGCAGAAGAGAAGAAAGAGGAAAAACCCAAGAAGGAAGAAGAAAGCGAAGAACAGAAAGAAAAGAAGGCCGAAGAGGCAGCCGGTGGTTTGTCAAGTCTTTTCGGTTAAATTTTTTATTTTTCCGGGATTTTCTTTTTATTAACAGTGGTAGAATTCGTTATAAATTTTAAACTTTCATATATTCAGCAACGGCTTCTCTTATACCGTCGTCGGACAATCCAATAATCTTCGCAGTGTATATAGCTAGATTTGAGGAGTCAAGAACCATCGAGGCGGCAGGGTTATATCCCTCTTTAAAACTTCGATATGTTGAGGTCTTAATCTTTTTCTTATTTCTGTTGGGAGGGCACAGTATTACCGGTCTTTCGGTTTCTGATAGTGCCCTATCAATATCATCATAATCGGACCTATTTCTGAATAAAACCAAAACGGGTGCGTCGCCTATATCACTGAAATCCGATCTCCTTGTTGTAAGACCAGAGCCGATTTCTTCGATGGTTCTCACATAATTATTTGTGACCTCATTCTTTTTTCCAATATACGGCACGGAAAGTTCATCTGGCGGTGTTTCCTTCAGAGTGAGCATTTTTTTTGCGTAGATCGCAGTCTCAACTGGGCCTAATACACCACCCGGCACCACTAGGCTTGGCATACCAATGGTTGAGAAAAAATACATTTCCAGTGAATCAGGATCATTCCAGTCAGGCCTTGAAGCTATGACCGGATTTTTCGACATAAATGCGGAAGAAGCTGAAAGTGCGTCGGATCTTCCCGCAACTGTTATGATTGGTACTCTACTTGACTGGTATGTTTCTTCGATCAAAAATTTAACATCTTCAGGCTCCTTGTGCGCCGAATGGGCGTGCCAATTGTTTCCTATTCCATGTTCTTTCAAGGCATCTCCTATGGCTAACACGTGCTCTTTATCATTTTCGGAACCAGAAATTATAGGAACAATTCCCATATTAAATCACAAGATTATTGCAAATTCACAACTTATGTGAATATTGAAAAATAAATAATTTAAACTTATGTGAGATACGGTCAAGAAATAAAAAACTTACTGACAATTTAATACGATGAGAGAAAATTTACCACCTATTACTTATGAGGGAAGCGTAAAAAATGTGCGAATGATTAACGATCCAACTCCCAGAAAGACTGGAAGAGCATGGTTTGAATACACAGATTATTATTCTGTTTTCGACTGGGGAAGGATGCCGGACGAGCTCAAAGGGAAGGGGGAAGCTCTAG
>JAUXKD010000113.1 GCA_030624445.1 Candidatus Aenigmatarchaeota archaeon | reverse complement strand
TCCTGTAGCTCTGCCAGGTGCTCGAGGTCGATTTTTCCGAAGTGTAAAATGATATCCTCGTTGTCCTCGAAGAAATTTCTCATGCCCTCAGCCTCCGTGAATGCTCGCTTATTTTCCGTTTTGAATCCGTGTCCGCTCTTTGTAGGACTTGATCAGCTTGGGTATAACCTCGTGGAGGTTCCCGACGATACCGTAGTGGGCTACGCCGAAGATAGGGGCCTCCGGGTCTGAATTTATAGCGATGATCTTCATGGATTCGCTCATGCCGGCTCTGTGCTGGACGGCGCCGGAGATACCGCAGGCTATGTACAGCTTCGGGCGAACGGTCGTTCCGGTCTGCCCTACCTGATGCTCTTTCCCGATGAAGCCGCTGTCCACAGCTGATCTGGAAGCCCCGACGGTTCCTCCCAGCGCATCCGCCAGCTGGAAAACGAGGTCGAAGTTCTCCTTGCTTCCCACACCCACGCCTCCCGAGACGATGACCTTTGCCTTTCTAAGGTTTATCGTTCTGCTGCCCGTCCTTCTCTCCATTATCTCAACGGCGAGATCGCTTGCCTCGGTCCTGGCCGGTGTCTCCACGATATTTCCCTTTCTCCCAGGTTCCCTCTTCCTCATGACCATGACGCCTTCACGCACCGTTGCCATCTGGGGGCGCGTCTCCGGGTTGACGATCGTCGCTATGATGTTCCCGCCGAAGGCAGGCCTGATCTGAAGTAGCAGGTTCTCGTACCTTTTCTTCTTAACGGGCGATGTGTAGTCTCCTATTCTTAGGTCGGTACAGTCGGCGGTGAGGCCGCAGCGCAGGGATGAGGCGACCCTCGGCGCGAGGTCCCTGCCGACGGGAGTGGCACCGAAGAGGAAGATCTCGGGATTCATGCTTCGGGCAAGATCACAGATGGTGCGGGCGTAGGGGAGGGTTCTGTAGGTCGCCAGCGATGCGTCCTGGGCCAGATAGACGGTGTCAGCCCCGTGCTCGATGAGCGGCCTCGCCAGGTCCTTTACGTCATGTCCGATCAGGGTGGCAGCGAGCTTGTAGCCTAGCTCATCGGCCATCTCCCTTCCCTTTCCGAGAAGCTCGAGCGATACCTCCGAGATCTCACCATCGTCGTGCTGGACGAATATCCATATTTCCTTTTTACTTGATCCATCCATAAATAATCCGTTAAATCCGTTTAATCCGTGGTTTTCATTTCCCTGGTATTGGCCTGTTCGTGTCAATCAAGTGTATGATCTTTCATGAGCTCTTCGATAAGAGACGTTATTCCGGTCTCTGTCGGCGGGATCAACCTGAACTCCCCGCCCTTGAGGACAACGCTCTCTATCTTCTTTACGATTGTTGGCGAGCCTGACTGGCCACATACGTCGGGATTAAGACCGATAGAATCGATGTTCCACTCCTCTACGAGGAGGTCCCGCTCCGCGAGATCGGAACAGACGGTTTCCCACGCCTGTGGATCTTCCCTCTTTATCTCGGAGGGCGATCTTGCTTTCTTGAGCCACATCATCCTCTTCGCGCTCGGTGGGCGCGGGTGGTTGCTGTCTCCCATGACGGTTATAAGTGCCGGCAGGCTTGATTCCACGATCTCGTAGCCCGGGTCAAGGGCCCTCCTGACGGCCATGCGCCCCTCCTCGATCCATATCACGGTGTCGACGTAGGTAACCTGCGGAATGGAGAGCTTCTCCGCCGTTTGTGGGCCGACCTGGGCGGTATCACCGTCTATGGCCTGCCTGCCGCAGATTACCAGGTCGAACCTCTCCAGTTTCCTTATAGCGGCTGATAGCGTGAGCGACGTTGCGAGTGTGTCCGATGCGGCGAACCTCTTATCGGCCAGGAGAATAGCCCGGTCAGCGCCCCTGTAGAGGGCTTCCCGCAGGATCTCGGACGCCCGCGGCGGCCCCATGGTCATGATGGTGACCGTTCCACCGTACCGATCCTTTATCCGGAGGGCGAGTTCTAGGGCGTTGAGATCGTCCGGGTTGAATATTGCCGGGAGGGCCGCCCTGTTTACGGTCCCGTCCTCCTTCATGGCGTCGGCTGTGACGGCCTTTGTATCTGGAACCTGTTTTGCAAGGACGATGGAGTCCATATGTGATGGCCTTTTTAATGGGGGACTACTCTATAGCAGAAAAGCGAAGATTGTCAAGTGGAGGGCTTACCGCGGTTCAAAGTTGAAAGAAATCAGCGATAAGAAACTACTTTCCTTAAATTTT
Source organism: Candidatus Aenigmatarchaeota archaeon (assembly GCA_030624445.1). GTDB lineage: Archaea > Aenigmatarchaeota > Aenigmatarchaeia > QMZP01 > JAFGSV01 > JAUXKD01. Next base: position 608 of record JAUXKD010000113.1, on the reverse strand, counting down.
CAACCTTAAACCTTGTGCTGTTTTTTCTGTCTTGGTTGGTTGTGCTGGCGTACAGTGAATCCTCATTTATACCCACACTAAACGGAAGAGAACAATAAAATAAAATTGTTGGACAGGATTAACAGGATAAAAGGGGTAAAAGAAAAAAACTGAAAAGCATGCAGATAATATCAATTTCAAATCCAGTTAATCCCGTTGATCCTGTCAAAAGAAAATTATTAGACAGGATAAAAAATAAAAATTAACCACAGAGACCACGGAAAAATTCTTAATGATATTTTTCTCAGTGTCCTCAGTGTTTTTTCTCAGTGCTCTCTGTGGTTTATATATAGCTTTACCCACACTAAACGGAAGAGAACCTGTTTTTAAGACTGCTCAGGAGAAGAGTAAGATACTTTTGACAGCTACCTCAATGTGGTATAAGGTTAGTGAGTATGGATCTCATTGATTGTAGGAGTAAGAGATTTCATTGTTTGGCATCCCTCAGGAGGATGCCATTTTTATGAATAATTTATGACAACTTACATACTATGAGGAGCGTAAGATGAAGAGAGTTGCCGCTATTGCTTTTTTTTTGGGCTCCATGGTGTTTTTCGCCGTTGGAGAGG
>JAUXKD010000007.1 GCA_030624445.1 Candidatus Aenigmatarchaeota archaeon | reverse complement strand
TATCACAGGTTCCATCATAAGTTTAATAGTCATTTACATTTTTGTTTCGTTCTTCACTTCCGGGCCTGTGAAGATAGGTGAAATAAGCAAGGAGCATGTGGGGAAAGTCGTGAACGTCACGGGAATTATCAAAGATATGAACATGAAAGACGGTAACATTTTCTTCACGCTTTCAGACGAGACGGGTGAAATAAAGGTCGTGTTATGGAGTGATTTTCTGAAGGGACTTGAAATGAGGGGCGTGAACATCGATTCATTGAGAGATGGTGTAACAGTCAGCGTCGTGGGTGAAGTTGATGTTCACAAGGGATATCTGGAAATAGTTCCCACGAGACCGAGTATATCGATACCAGGATAATTGAATTTAACAGATTTTCTAAAGTCAGAAATACTGGTGTGCGCTTTCGACTAATTTCACGTACAACTTCACGCAATTCTTCACGTCACGCATGTCCGCAACTTCCACTGGCGCGTGAATGTACCTCACAGGAATGGTAATGGCGCCCGCGGGTATGCCCTCCCTCACGGTAGGCACTATGGAAGCGTCAGTTGCGCCGCCTGACATCACCTCGAGCTGGATTTTTATTTTCCCCCTTTTCGCCGTTTCCGTTACCCATTTCTTTACCCTTGGGTGTACGACGCCCATACCATCCTTGATTTCGAGCGATGGCCCGTCACCCAGTTTAAGCGGAGCCTCCTCTTCCGTAAGTCCCGGCATGTCTCCAGCAATGGTTGTATCAACGGCAAGCATGACATCCGGATTCACACTGAAGCTCGAACCCCTTACGCCGATCAGGCCGATCTCTTCTTTCACGGTCCCAACCAGGTACAGCGTTCCTTTGAATTTCTTCAGGCCTTTTGCAATTTCGATCATTGAAAGGCAGCCCATCCTGTTGTCGAATGCGTGGCCGGTCACTCTCGATTTACCCAATTTTTCAAGGGTCCCATGATTAGTTATGAAATCGCCAATGCCAACGCCGGCTTTCTTCACGTCATCTTCACTCGATGCGCCGATGTCTATGAACATCTCCTTTAGCTTTACGGGCTTTTTTTGTTCATCACTTTCCTGCAGGTGGACAGGCTTGTAGCCAATCACTCCTAGAACAGGCCCCTTCGAGCCATGTATGAGAACCTTCTTAGTGGGCAGTATCCTTTCATCCCATCCGCCGATCTTATCGAATATTACGAATCCTTTCTTGTTTATGTATTTCACGATGAGGCCTATTTCATCCATGTGCGCCGCGATCATGATTTTCGGTGACCCGGAACCCTTTCTTGCTATGACGTTCCCGATCCTGTCTGATTTCACCTCGTCAACAAACGGTTCAAGCTCCTTTTTCAGGAGCTTTGAAATGTCTTCCTCAAACCCGCTCACAGACGGTGCCTCAACAAGCTTTCTGAGAATTTCTTCCATTTTTGATACACCCATGTATAGATATGAGTTCATATCCTTATTAATTTTGATTTTGTCAGGATTGAACAACCCTTCTTTTTCACGACGACATCGTTCTCCAGCCTGCAGCCCCCGGTCCCTTTGACATAGACACCCGGCTCTAACGCAAGCGTCATCCGCTCTTTCAGTTTCACGTCTGATCCCAAGGAAGGACAATCGTGCGTTTCCAGTCCTATTCCGTGGCCCGGTGTGTGTTTTATCTTGAACCCATGGGTCTTCAGACAATTCTCGTATACCGAGTTTATAGACTTCGTGTTCACTCCTTCCTTCACCTTTTTCAGAATTTGGTCATACGCATAAAGCACCGTTTCGATGATGTCATCTTCCCTTTTCGAGGGTTTGCCTATGATGAAAGGGACCGTGACATCGGTAACGTACCCCTTGTACACCGCACCGAAGTCAACCAGGCCCAACCCTTTCCCGATTTCGCTGTCACCCGATGCGGGATAAGGATGTATAATCGAAGAATCCGGACCGCTGGATACGATTGTATCGAAAGGTGTACGTTCAGAACCCCGTGATCTGAGTTCCCTTTCGAGTTCCGCTGACAGGTCGCTCCCTTTAACGCCGTTCCCTATGGAATTCTCCAGAAAGCGGACCCCCCTGTTGCATATGTCCGCGGATTTTTTTACGGCCTCCAGCTCCTTTTGCTCCTTCACGGCTCTCGCATCTCTCATTATCTTTCCGATATCAACTAGCCGGGATTTAGGAAGCTTCAATTTTTCACAGACTCCCAACATCAGCCTGTTCTTCACGACCCCTATTCTCTTTGAACCGGCGAGCAGCCTTCTGATAACATCTTTCGCCGTTTCGCCTTCTCTTATTTTGACGATTTCATCCACAGAAGCCTGCCGTACTGCCCGTTCGTAATCAAGTTCTGACGTAACGAGCTTCATGCCGGATTTCTGGCCGAAAACCAGCGCACCGTCAAGCATTCCGAAAAAGCCTGTAAGGTATGGTATGTTGACGTCCTGTACGGACCCGCTGTTGACAAAAATAGCAATTTCCGCACCGCTTTCCATGAACCTTTCTCTGATGCCGTCAATCTTGCGCCTGCTTACGAGTCTCATGTTATTTCAGGTCCTCTTTTCCGATAATAGAGACCCTTGACCTGACATCCACCTTGTCCATACCTACCAGATATTTGACACCCTTTTCCTCCGCGATACTTCCTAATTTCTGGTCCACGGTACCGTCAAAGATTATCGTATGCGGATTGTCTATGGTCTTAAGGGTGTTGAAAAGTTCGGTGACAGGGACCTTACCGAGCAGCTGGTTTTTCGAATCGAATACGCAGGCTGCCCTCGTGCCCACCAGGTCTGAGAGCATTTTTTTGAACGTCTCTTTCTGATCCTTGCTGAGTCTGAGCACCTTCCTGAATCTCGGTCCGCGGGTTCTGATGTCGCTTTTTTGGTCCTTTCTCCTTTTATCCATTCCGGGAGGCCTTGTTCTTTTTGCGCCGTGTGATGAGCCGAATTTGAATGACTTGGCAGGAACCTTCTCCCTCAGTGACTTGAATATCTCTTTCTGGCTCAGCTCCTCAACTTCCCTTCCGTCGGGAGCGATCGCCACGAAATCTATTTCCGCGGTTTCCAGCAGTCCCTTGAGATTGAGTTCCCCGCCCCTGTCGCCATCCATAAAGGCTGTCGTGACCTTCTCCTTTGAAAGCTCTTTTATTGCCGGAGGAACGCTTGCGCCCTCTATTGCAATGGTGTTCCTTACGCCGTGCTTCAGAAGGTTAATGATGTCCGCCCTGCCCTCGACCAGTATCATATCCTCCGAATCGAAGAGGTTAGGCCCGCATGGCAGTCCCTGGTAGGAACTTATCTCATGCACCCTGACGGCTTCTTTTATCTCCTCGGACAGTTCGTCCGAATCGGGCACGCCGGTGTTCATCAAACCCTGAAGTATTTCTTTGGCCTTGCCGACGATGTATTGCCTTTTTTCGTTTCGCGTATCCTCGACGCTTTTTATCGCTATCTTCGCAGTACACGGGCCGACCCTTTCTATGGTTTCCAGCGTCGCCGCCATCATCGCAGTTTCCGCGGCGTCAAGAGAAGATGGGATCACTATCTCGCCCTCGGATTTCCCGTCCTTGGATTTGACATTTACCTCAATCCGGCCTATCCTCCCAGTCTTTTGCAGTTCCCTCAGATTGAGTTCAGAACCAAGCAGACCCTCGGTCTGACCAAATACAGCCCCTATCACGTCAGGCTTTTCCACTATACCGTTGGCTTTTATGTAAGCTGTTATCACGTATTTTATTGAAGTTGGAGCTAACTTTGCCATGAATATCACCTTCCTTTAAATCTTCAATCCTGTTCTTTCTGAGTTTCATGAATTTTCTCCTAATTCTCGGGTTGACTTTAACCTTGTATTTCCCAAGCAGGTAATTCAAACTTGCGGCAAGCTTTCTGCCTTCAGAATCAAAATCCGTGAGTATAACTACTCCTTTTCTGCTTTGCGAATCGTGTGAAACATGAAGGGCGAATTCTGTGAGAGGTTTGCCGTTAAGTGATACAATATTCTTCAAACCCAGGCTTTTTAAAGCCATACTATCCTTCTTTCCCTCCACTATAACGATTTTATCCTCCAAATCATGAAGGCAACTCATCAAAAATTCCACGTCCATTTTCCTCAAGCCGCATCACCTTTTGCTGTGTCGTGTCCTATACCATTCATCAGATTTCCACCGCATCCACGATGTCCCTTTCTGTGATTATCCCCAAGAGTTCCCGGTCCTCTATGACAGGCAGGCCGCCGATCTTATTGCCGACGATAATTTTTACGACGTCATAGACATCCTGATTGGGGCCTGTCGCGGCAACCCTGCGTTCCATGACGCTCTTCACGGACTGTTTCTGCCCTTCCAATTTACCAGGAATGTTCTTTTCGTGCAAGAACCTCAGGATGTCCCTCGGCGTGACGATTCCCAGCAGTATGCCTTTCTTTACCACGGGAAGCCTCCTGAACCCACCCAGGCACAGCATCTTGGCGACGTCTGTAACGTTGTAGTTCTCCTGTGCCACCAAAGGCTTCCTCACCATAATGTCAGAAACCTTGACACCCGTTTTGCCCCTTATCTGCCTCACTATGTCCCATTCCGTTACCATCCCCAGAAGGCTTTTCCTGTACAGGACGGGATACGCGCCCCTTCTGTGGTGCCTGAAGAAAGACAGAACGGCTGGCAGTTGTGCGTTCTTGTCGAGATGGAAAATGTGGGACGACATCACATCTTTGACTTTGACAGCGAGCCGGTCTTTCGGCCTGGTTTTCCCGCCTTTCTTCCATCCACCAAGGACTTTCAGCACATCCGTTGCCGCAAGCATGCCCCTGACATGCCCTTTGTCATCCAGAACAGGAAGCCTTCTGTGCTTTTTGGCAAAGGGCTCCAGAACATCGTCCACTTTCTGTTTCATCCTGCAGGTTACCGGTTTCCTGGATGAAATATCCAGCAGCTTCGCATCCTTTCCCACCCATCTGGAAATATTTAAGCTTCGGCCTCTCCCCAGCTTTAGCATGATTAATTCTATGAGAACCGCAAATAAATGGTTTTCCGGGAGATCCCTGCGACGAAAATATTAACTACAACGACCAAGAATTAGTCATGAAGAAGGCGGAAGCCGTTTTAAGGGACGTTCTTAAGAAAACAACGCCGACGAATAAGGAAATCGAAGACACGAAAAGGGCGCTCGACAGGATAGTGAAAGCGACCGGACGAGTGGTCAAGACACAGGGGCTCAGCTACACAATCGCCGGTTCTTATCTGAGGGACACCTGGCTTGCTGACAAGAAGGAGTTCGACATATTCATCCTATTCTCACCCACCGTGCCTAGGGAAAGGCTTGAAAAGAAGGGGATTGACATAGGAAAAAGGATCGTGGCTGAGCTGAAAGGCGAACACGAAATCGCCTATGCGGAACACCCCTACATAAGAGCGGCCTTCGGCGAGTATGCCGTGGATTTCGTGCCTTGTTATGATATCAAGGACCCCGGCAGGATAAAATCCGCGGTTGACAGGACACCGCACCACAACAGGTACCTGAAGAAAAACCTGGCGGCCGTCATGTCCCCCGAAGTCAGGATGCTGAAACAATTCTGCAAGGGACTTCACATATACGGCTCCGACCTCAGGGCCGAGGGATTCTCGGGATACCTGCTGGAGCTGCTGACAATCAGGTACAAGACGTTTAAAAACCTGCTGATGGAGGCAAGAAATTGGGAGGCGGGGAAGGTTTTCATAGATCTTGAAGGGCGTTACGAGGACGAAGGGCCCGGCCCGAAAGACAAATTCCCGTCACAGCCGTTGATATTCATCGATCCGGTGGACAAGAACAGGAACGTGGCTGCGGCTCTTTCTCCTGCGAATTTCGAGTTATTCAAGCAGTCGTGCAAGTCGTTTTTGCAGTCGCCGAGCGAAAAATACTTCGTCCCTAAAAAGACAGGTCTTGGCGCCGAAGCCTTGATGAAGATTCTGAAGAAAAGGAGCTCGAAGCTGATTTCCGTGTCTTTTTCCAGGCCCGGCGTTGTGGACGACGTCCTGTTTCCCCAGCTCAGGAGAAGCTCCAAAAGGCTGGTGGGCATGCTTGAGGACTCGGATTTCAGGGTTCTCGGCCACGATGCCTGGAGCGATAAAGAAGAGTGCATTCTTTTTTTCGAGCTCGAAGTCTGGAGCCTGCCGGCAACAAAGATAATCACGGGCCCGCCCGTATTCTCAAGTGTCCACAGCAGGCAGTTCATCAGGAAATACGAAGGAAAGGAGAGATTGTGGGTGGAAGGCGCCAACTGGGTGACAGAGGGGAGGAGGAAGTTCACCGAAGCCGGTGAATTCATAGGGAAGATTCTCAAATCAGACGCGAAAACGCTTGCGAAAAAAGGGATAGCGTCTTACGTTGCCGACAGCTTGTGCAAGGGATCCTCTGTGATGGAGGACGGCAGAGTGATTCTCAAGGCCAAAAGCAACAAAGGATTCGCGCTTTTTCTGACAGAGTATTTTAAAAAGAAGATTGTATAAAATTCAACGACGAATATAAAGTGAGGTGCTGAATGAAAGCTGTATTTTTTGTAAAGAAAGAGAAACAAGGCGAGGCAAAAAACAAGGTTTACAACGACGATCTCGTCTCCAGGCAGTCCATCCTCATCAGGGACAACTCTGCACTCGGGATCGAAAAAGATGGCTATTATCTGCAGATAGACGGTGAAGAGGGTGCTATTAAGAGGGCAAAAGAGATACTGTCGGGCACGGCGGAGGAACTCAAAGGAGAGGAAGCCAAAAAAGTCTTGGAAGCGATAGAGAAGCAGGAATCCAGTGCCGCCGAGGGATTCGGGGCGATATTCGGATAAACCTCTAAATTCCCTTTTCTTGGGGAATCGGGCAGGAATATTAAAATACGCAAACAAATTACATCATGACATGCGCTGGTAGTCTAGTTTGGTAGGACACAGCCTTGCCAAGGCTGTAACCTGGGTTCAAAGAACCTTTTTGCACAGGCAAGCGTGCAAAAACGTTTCCGAAAATTAAGCAGACGCGAGGTTTGGAAATCCCGGCCAGCGCATAGCCATTTTATAATATTCCGTAAGAAATGAGGTCACGCACACACTTAAAAATAAAAACCTGAAATATAAGGTATACGATATGTGGTTGATAAAATGACAGATGAAACGAAACCCGATTATGAAAAGGAGATAAAAAAGGCCGTTCAGCTCGAGCCAAACCTGGACGTCATCAAACCGAAGGGACATTCCCCGCCCGTTTTCGTCAAGATCGACAGGTACAGGGAACTTATGGACGACATCCAGAAACTCAGGTCCTACTCTCTGGGCATGAGGGACGCCCTGGATGCCATGGGGGAACTCGAGAAGGAGTTCAAAACGGCCATGAATATCACCAACATGGTGCTCGACAAGCTGAACGTCCTGATCTCATCTCTGGACATGAAACTTTTCAGAAAGCCGGGACAGGCTCCCGACGAAGCCAGGGAGATCAAGCCGCCAGAGGATATAGAGAATCACGTCAAGAATATCTACGAGCAGATCGAGAGATTGAAGGGAGAACTCAAGTCCATTTCCTGACCTGACCTTCCTATTGCATAATATCCGTCTAATTTCTGATTTTTAAAGTTGATTCGGACAATTATCTGTATGCGGGGGTAGCGAAGTGGTCAAACGCGGCAGATCATCTTGGGCGCTTTAAGGGCGCTGCTCGATGAAGTCGATGCTCAAGACCTGCTCCCTTAGTGGGTTCCGAGGTTCGAATCCTCGCCTCCGCATTCTTACTGCTTCTTTACAATTCGGCAGCTGTGAACAGGAAATGTTTTTAAATTTGTGATGTACAAAATATTGAGATAATCGATATAATAACGGTTAAAACAATCCGTATACATAAAAACCACTGATACAAGGAGAAATAATTAACACGTGATTTGCATGAAAATAAGAGATAAAACCCCCCTGCTCAAGGAGATGATCGAGAAGCTCGAGGAAATCGGCAGGGAGGAGAAGGTCCCGCTCTGGAGGGCCCTGGCAGAGAAGCTGAACAGGCCCAAAAGAATCGGCTACGAAGTCAATCTGTTCAAGCTGGAGAAGCACGCCAAGGGGAAGGAGACCATTGTGGTTCCGGGTTCCGTCCTGGGCACGGGAAATATAACAAAGCCTGTTACCGTTGCCGCGCTCAGATTTTCCAAATCCGCGGAGGAAAAAATCGGAAAAGCGGGCGGCAAATGCATGGACATCGAAAAATTCATCGAAGAGAAGAAGACGAAGGGAGTAAGGATAATGGGATGATAACCATGATCTATGTCGATGCAAACAACCAGGTGCTTGGAAGGCTGGCGTCTTCCGTGGCCAAGCTCCTCATGGGCGGCGAGGCGGTCTCCGTGGTAAACGCGGAAAAGGCTGTCGTGATAGGAAACCCTAAGGCGATACTCGAATCCTACGGGGAGAAGAGAGAGAGAGGCGACCCGTATCACGGCCCTTTCTATCCCAAGAAGCCGGGTTTGATTTTAAGGCGGTCTATCAGGGGCATGCTGCCTTACAAAGCACCAAGGGGCATGGAAGCTTTTAAAAGATTGAAAGTCTTTATCTCTGTACCCGAGGACCTGAAGGACAAGCAGTTCAGGGAACTCAAAGGGACCGCGAACAAGGGAGAGTTCAAATCCATCACCATTGGCAGGTTGGCTGATACAATATGAGTAAAAAACCCAAAGCCGGTAAACGGGCGGAAAAGAAGGCGAAGAATGAGGTCTTTGTCACTGGAAAGAGGAAAAAGGCGGTGGCCAGGGCGATCATAAGACCGGGAAAAGGCATGATACTGCTCAATTCAAAACCGGTGGAAGAGGTTGAAAACGAGACGACGAGGCTGTTGCTCAAGGAACCGCTGATGCTTATCGGGGACGCGTGGAAGAAATTCGACATCAAGGTGAGAACGAGCAGCGGAGGCATAATGGGCCAGGCCCAGGCGGCACGTCAGGCCGTGGCTAAAGGCTTGGTTAAGATGCTCGGTAATGATGCGAAAAGGGTTTTCATGGAATACGACAGGAACATGCTCGTTTATGATTCGAGAAGGACGGAACCGCACAAGCCGCCCCGTTCATCGCAGGGACCGAGGAGGTATAAACAGCGCTCAAAGAGGTGATGTAGATTGAGCGTTATCAACGGGTGGATTATATGGAATTTGCAAGGATCAAACTTTCAAGCCGGGACTACAGACAGGTCGAAGAGATATGCGACATGATAAAGGGAATAGCCGACAAGAACGGCATCGCCGTAAGAGGGCCGATGCCTCTGCCGACCAAGAAGCTCAAGATCACTACACTCAAGACCCCGTGCGGAGACGGGACGGGTCACGGGAATGCGACCTGGGACAAATGGGAGATGAGGATACACAGGAGAGTCATAGACATAGGCACCAACGACCGGGCCCTGAGGCAGGTCGTGAGGCTGCCCATACCAGAGGGCGTGAAGATAGACATAGAGTTCAAAGAATGAAAAATTTGAGATCGACAATTCTTTTTCCGGACACTTTTCAAAATTCTATGTTAATGTTGTTGTAAAAAAGTATTATTTCGGTTGCTTTTGCAACCACCGTTGGACATTCTGCCAATTAAATTATTCGATGGTGGTAAAACTTAAAAATGTTCCCGGGTTATATTAATGTAACATATTAACATAATAATTTATTACACAAAACCAATATACCAGATTATCAGTTAACGGGGTTAAGGGATGACCAGACTAAAAGGGATGATGTCCAGCAAAAGGATACTGATTCTGCTTTCTGCAGTGTTTATGATATCCATCGCAAGCTTCTTTACAGTTTTCATCACCGCCGCACCGGACTCGCTGACGGTAAGGGTTTCGGACATATACACCGGCAACAACATAACGACAAGTCCGACAGCGAACGTGACGCTCTGGAACTGCACGAACCCGGGAGAGATGCTCGCATCCAACACCACCGCAGACGGCCAGGCATTTTTCGATCTGAGCCCCGGCGTCTGGAACGTCTCCATACAGGTCAACGTTTCCTAGAATTACATAAACAAAACCGATGACAACAGCGGACAATGCTATCTGCTTAGCGGCGACATGTTAATCAATGAAGAAGTATATGCGATAAATAAGGGAAGCTTCAATATCACGGTCTTGGACTCCGTGAACGGCAGGCCGGTCCCAGACGTCGAAGTACTGGTTTACCTAGAAAACAGCGGGCCGAGGCTCCAGACAGATAATTACAGATGTGATAGCGGCGTGTGCACCACCGACGAGAACGGATATATGCTGCTCATAGTTTCCCAGAACCCGCCGGGTTATCCAGACGGATGC
>JAUXKD010000090.1 GCA_030624445.1 Candidatus Aenigmatarchaeota archaeon | reverse complement strand
GAGTTTCCTTTCCTCCAGTATCCTCAGATTTTGCTCTATCTGGTCTTCCCTCGGCAGGAGCCTGGCCCTCAGTATCGCATCCTTCTTGAGGGTTTTCTCCCTCGTCCTGTCCCAATTCTTCCTGAGCTTCCCTACCTTCCTTTTCCATCCGAAGAAGGTGGAGATCGGATTGAACATCAAATCACTCTTTATTTATTGATTTTCAGTCCTTTTAAAAAACTATATAAATTGGCTGTAACTACATTGAGACGATAATGTGGTATTCAAGGTCTTTTCCAAAGAACTGCGGAAGCTTATCAAGAAGAGATTCGATAAGCCGACGCAGGTGCAGTTCGAAGGCATCCCGCCGATCCAGCAGGGAAAAAACACGCTCATACTGGCGAGCACCGGCACGGGGAAGACCGAGACGGTGCTTCTGCCGGTCTTCGACAGGTGGCTGCGGGAAAAGCCAAAACCCATATCCATACTCTACATAACACCCCTGCGGAGCCTTAACAGGGACCTTGCCAAGCGGATATCCTGGTGGTCCGAGCACCTCGACATGGAGTATTCCGTCAGGCACGGGGACACGACCCCGTACGAGAGGAGCATGCACGCCGCCAACCCGCCAGACATGCTGATATCCACGCCTGAAACTCTGCAGGCGATACTCACCGGGAAGGTGATGAGGGGCCATCTCTCCAACGTGAGGTTCGTGGTGATCGACGAGATACACGAGCTTGTTGACAACAAGAGGGGAGTACAGCTTTCCGTAGGCCTGGAACGGCTCAAGGAGCTGATAAGGTCGGCCGGTCACCCGGAGCCCCAGTTCATCGGCCTTTCCGCGACCGTTGGAACGCCTGAAAAGGTCGCCAAGTTCGTTACACCTAAAAGATGTACAATAGTAGACACAACCGAAGTGAAGAATTTCGATCTGAGCGTCGAATCCCCAGAACCGGGAGGAAGCGATTTTGAACGCAGCAGCGACATGCTCGTTACGCCGGAAATAGTTGCAAGGATCAGCAGGATCGTGGAGATGGTGAAAGGAAAAAAGGCCACTCTGATATTCACCAATACCAGACAGTTCGCTGAGATACTGTCATCGAGGCTGAAAGCCCTTGAACCTGACCTCCCGATGGATACGCATCACTCCTCCCTGTCCAAGGGTGTACGGGTGGACGCCGAGACCCGTCTGAAGGACGGGAAGCTGAAGGCCCTGGTTTGCACAAGTTCTCTGGAGCTGGGAATAGACATAGGACAGATAGACCTGACCGTGCAGTACATGTCGCCAAGACAGGTGACAAAATTAATGCAGAGAATCGGCAGGTCAGGTCACAGCGTCGGCTCTACTTCCTTCGGCCTCATAATAGCTTCAGATCCGGACGACTGCTTCGAATCGGCCGTGATTGCGGACCTGGGCATGCAGGGAAAGATAGAATCCTCTGACGTGTACGGAATGGCGCTTGACATCCTGGGCCATCAGATAGTGGGACTCAGCCTCGAGGAATACAAGATACCGCTTGAAAAGGCGTACAGGATAGTGAAGGAGGCCATGCCTTACCGGAAACTTGACAAGAAAAAATTCACCGAGGTGTGCAAATTCATGGAAAGGCTCGGGTTCGTCTGGATTGACGAGAAGTTTTCGGATGAACCCGTCATCAAGAGGAGAAAAAACGCCTGGACATACTACTACCAGAACCTTTCAACCATACCCGACGTGAAGAAATACAGGATAATCGACATAGTGTCGAACAGCCCGGTGGGCTTTCTCGATGCCGAGTTCATAGCGCTCCACGGCTCTCCCGGGACATCGATAATATGCAAGGGCCAGGCATGGAAGGTTATCGACGTAATAAAGAGCAACGTAATGGTTGAGCCGCAGAGAGGCATAGACGCCTCCATACCGGCCTGGGAGGGCGAGCTGATACCGGTGCCGTTCGACATTGCGCAGGGCGTCGGCAAACTGAGAAGGGAGATTGCGGAAAAATTGAAAACAGGAAGCATCAATAGCGTCTCCAGACACCTCGTTTCAAGATACCCCATAACCAAGGAAGTTGCGAAGAAAATGACGGCAACTGTTGAAAAGCAGGTGAAATTCGGCCGAGTGCCTACGGACAGGGAAGTCGTGGCCGAATACTCCGAATCCGACGGGGACTACTGGGTGGTCATTCACACGTGCTTCGGCTCAAAGGTGAACGAGACCATTGGTAGGGTGCTCACCATAATGCTGAGCAGCAGGCTCGGATCCATAGGACTGCAAACGGACCCTTACAGGATAATGATGAAGCTTCAGGTCCCCAGATGGAAGGATGTGCTTGACACCTTCCGCTACTTGGAACCGGAAAGCCTGGAGAGCATACTGGACGTGGCCATGGTGCACACGGAGCTTTTCACATGGAGGTTCATCCACGTGGCCAAGAGGCTGGGAATAATAGAGAAGAACGCCGATTACGGGAAGGGTTACCTGAACAGAGTCGTTGATGCTTATATGGGAACGCCTGCGTATCAGGAGGCGCTCCACGAGATAAAGCAGGAAAAGCTTGACATCGGGAAGTCGATGGAACTTCTCAAGTCCATTCAAAAGGACGAGATAAAGCTGGTTATTGAGCCAGGGCTTTCCCCGATTGCTGAGGCGGGGCTCGCAAGGAAATACGAGATAGTCGCTCCAGACAAGCCGGAGAATGAGATCCTTGAGGCGTTCGAGAAGAGGCTCTTGGAGACGAAGCTGAGGCTTCTTTGCGCGAACTGCGGGGAATGGGCGCTGACTGCAAGGGTGAAGGAGGACCCTCCCCTTAAATGCCCGAAATGCGATGCAAGGCTGATCGGTGTTTCGTCTTCACGGGACCTTGAAAAGCAGAAAATCCTCAAGAAACATCTCGCCGGCAGAAAACTCGACAAAATGGAGCACAATGAGCTTGATTACCTGCTTAACACGGCAACGATGCTCATGAATTACGGCCATCCGGCCCTGAAGGCCCTGGCCGGGAGAGGCGTTGGATGGACGACCGCGAAAAGGATACTGGCGGCCGCAAGAGACAACGAAGAACTTCTGAAACTGACCCTCGAAGCCGAGAGGAAATACGCAAAGACGAAGAGGTTCTGGAAGGATTAAACGGAACACTCAGATTTCAATTCATGGAACAAAAATCCATATTATGAATTTTTTCATAACATAAATTCCACAAGTGGGAATGAAAACAGAAACATTTTTAAATTAAACTCCTAAAAACATGATT
>JAUXKD010000034.1 GCA_030624445.1 Candidatus Aenigmatarchaeota archaeon | reverse complement strand
GAGTATTCGGATGGAAAGGGACTCGAAAAACTGCCGGACCATGAGGCTCAAAAGAGCCCGTTCGAAAGGGGCCACAAATGGGGTTGCGGCTGTCGTGGCTGCACGTCCTTCAGGGAGGGATTTCTCCCCCGAGACATCGACGATTCGTCCCTTCCGGATAATAGAGGAACACTCCCCGGGAAAATCGAAGTCAGGGGATACAGCGAAAAGCGCAGGCAGGAATCTGCGGACTATCCCTGCGGCGGAAAACTGAGGGGACTTTTCAGGCACGGTTTCCTGGGATATACGTTGGACGGTATCGAAAAAAGAAACGGCATGATGAACTATCTTGCGGTTTAGACCATTTCCGGACCCTGGCGGACGACAGATTTTAATAACGCATCCAAGAATAAAGCGATGAACAGGAAAATAGCTGCACTTTTAGTAATGATCTCTGTCCTTTTCATTTCCGGGTGCCTCGGCATAACGGACAAATGCAAGGACGTGTCGTGTGAAGACCGGTGCTCCGGGAGTACCAGGCTGTATGACGGCTCCTGCTCGGACGGCGGTTGCAGGTATCTTGTTGAAGGATGCCGGTTCGGCTGCTCCGAGGGGACATGCCAATCCCAACCTCCACATCTCGAGCTTCAGGACAACCCGCAGAAAAGGGGTGATTTCACACTTGAATTTCTCAGCATCGACATAGAGACGGGGGAAAGGGACAGGTATGACTTCTACCTGAAAATCGAGAACACGGGTTCTTCAGACTCCATGTTCAGCGTTATGAGCACTTCCATCGTGGCGGAAACAGGAATCATGCACTCTACTGAAGGGTTCTCGTGGAGCGATCTCATGGAAGGTGGCGAAAACAGGAACATAACATTCAGCATCAGAAATGTTCCCAATTCCCTGAGGGAGCAAAACACCACCCTCGTGATAAGGACAGACCACGGCCATTACTACTACAAGGCTTCGTTCGAGTCATGAAAAAGATATATTCATCAGAGAACTTCAGCGCTTCTTCTTGTCCTTTTTGATCTCATCCTTGAGTTTGCGAAGCTTTATTGCACCGCCGCATTTCGAGCATTTGATACTGAAGGGCTTTTTCCATTCCTGTTCAGCGTGTTCGCCGTTTTCGCATTCCGGGCAGACGTAGTCCACTTCTGCCGTGTCAGAATCCGCCTTAACCAGAACCCGGATCTTGCCCTTAAGTTCTCCCGCCTTGTTCTGCAGTGTTCTGTTAGTTACGTATTTGAATTGACCCATGGAATCTTTTTGTTGCATTCACTTAAAAAACAAGCAGTTGTGAATAGGCAGTGGCTAAATCACGATTCCCACAAGGAAGGCTAAAAGGCCAAGGAGCATGCCGGTTTTTATGAGCTTGCTAACGGAGCCGTATTTTCTCCTTCTTATGAGGAGGAACGATGCCAGAATGAAGACGGCATCCGTCGGTACAAGGATTACGAAGTAGCTCAGTCCGAGTATGCCCCATACGTACGGGAGGGACGAAACCACAACGGCCATCCACAAACTGAAACATGCAATCATTACAGCGTACACCGTCTTGTACCTGAGTTTGATGCCTCCCCGGCTCACCCTGAATCTTTCCGCGAAGGACTCCTTCACCCTTGACACGATCCTCTTCATGAAAAACCTTCTGTCCCCCTCCAGGTCTTCGAGGTCCTTGACGATTTCCCTTGAGAACGTGGCCATTCCTGCCAGCAACGTGAGTATCAGAGGCAGTGTTATGTTGTTCACGGATGCGCCTCCGAAAAGAAAGGTTGAACCTACGAGATAGGCGATGGCCATATTGCCCAGCAGAATCTTGTTCTGCAAGTTGAAGGAATACAGTACCAGGACCAGGGAGTTGGAGACGGCGAGGATGAAGCACAGCCAGTTGATCGACGCCGAGATTAAGATACCGGTCCCGAACAGGACCAGCGTCAGCAGAATCGCGTAGTTCTTCGACACCCTGCCTGACGGTATGGGTCTCCTTGGTCTGTTAATCCGGTCGGATTCGACATCGAATAAATCGTTGATCGAATTGCCCGCACCGGTTATCAAGAAAGCGGCAACGATTGCCATGAGAAGAGGGAACGACACGGTCTCGAGAACAAGGAATCCCCCTATCAGAACGCCCACGGAGGACATCGCGCAGTTCAGGGGCCTTATGATTTCAAACAATGACGACATGTAACCCTAACCTCAAGCTTTGTGTTCCTTATGGATCGGTCTGAGCTGTTTTGTCTTGCACTTCCTGCACTTGACCTTTTTCGACCTTACCTTGAGCAGGTCCGAGCGCAGTTTTGCACCGCACTTCATGCATATGAAAACCCCCTGGAACAGCCTGTTTTCAGCTTCGGGAAATCTTTGTTTTGCCACTTCCACCACTTCTTAATTTCTTGGGAGACAACCTTTTAAATATGTTGCTTACAAGTGAAAAGCTTTCAGGGAATGGAAGGCCTTCAGGGAGGCCGGCGTCTCCCCCGCTATTTTTTCCGGATCCATCGTGGTAATCATGATATTGGAATGCTTGAAGCCTGTCGCGCCCATGTTCATTTTCATTCTGACCAGCATGAAGATGTTGTTTTTTATGATCGTGCCGAACAGCCCCGGCTTTTCAAGCATCTTCTCCTTGTCAACGATTATCTCTATTCCATGTTTCTCGTTCGTTTCCAGCTCCATCAGCCCGGCGTCGGTACTGAAATGTTTCAGCTTCATCTCATCAAAGACCTTGGAGAGTTCCTTTTTCACCATTTCAGGCTTGCCGGTGAAAATCATGAACCCCCCCGGATGGGCCAGCTCCATTCCGTACGCGAATTCCTTTCTCATGACTTTTTTCAGGGTACCGGTGGATACGATATCCACGTTTGCGTACATGAAATCCAGCGGGTCCCTTTCCAGGTACCCGTCCCATTTATCACAGAAATTCGACCTGCAACCCGGTGGCCGGTAGTCGAAGACCAGACATTCGTTCCTGAACCGTCCCCGGAAGAAGCACTTGTTGATAATTTTTCCCAAGGAATCCATCCTGCGATGCCTGTAAAGCTTCGCCCTCAGTCTCTTGTCCTGCTTTATTCCCTTCTCAACGAGCCTCATGTCTGCGAAGCATTCCTTCTTGTTCTTTACGCAGCAGTAATCGCGTGTCAGGTCAAAAATGGTGTAGCACCGCCTGCACGTCCTGTTCATATGCTTCTCATAGCTTTCCACCCTCATACGATTATTTAATCGGTCCGGGAAATTAAATATGATGACAGGAAAGTTGATCGAAAAATCCGTAATACTCGTGGACAAGCCTAAAGGTCCGACGTCGTTCGACATCGTTGAACGCGTCTCAGGAATTCTGGGCGTCAAAAAGGCCGGCCATTCGGGGACGCTGGACCCCAACGCTACAGGGCTGATGCTGATAGCCCTCGGGGAGGCCCGGAAGGCGATGCCGGTCCTGTTCGGACTTGACAAGGAATACACCGGCACGATGAAGCTGCACGGCGATGTGGATGCTCAGAAGCTTGAAAAAGCCATGAAGCCGTTCATCGGAGAGATAACCCAGACGCCACCCGTCAGGTCCGCGGTCGCCCGCAGACCAAGGAAGAGGAAGGTCTTTGAATGGGCGCTTCTTGAAACATCGGAAAGGGATGTCGAATTCAGGGTGCTCTGCCAGGCCGGCACGTACATAAGAAAGCTCGCCCATGACCTGGGGCTGAAGATTGGCTGCGGCGCGCACCTCACGGAGCTTAGAAGGATGAAAATCGGGCCTTTCCTGATAGAAAAGAGTATCACCCTGCCGGATCTGGAGGGTATGCCCAAAAACAGTCTAAGACGGGTTCTGATGCCCCTGGAGAAGGCGCTCGAGATGATAAAACTTCCCCGGATCACGATAAAGGACGAGCACGAGAAAAAAATCCGAAACGGCAGTCCCATCAGGAGGGATTTCGTCCGTGAGATTCCCGAAGGGATTAAAGAAGGGGACTACTGCGGGGTTTTCGATGAGAAAGGCGGGATCGTCTGCCTGGGCAAATTCATTTCCAAGACGGGAACGGTTGCAAAAACGGAAAGGGTTTTCCTGACTTAGGGACGTGTTCAGATTTTTATATCAATCATATACAAAATATGTCATGACTGTTCCAAAAAAGCTCCTCGACATAATGGCATGCCCGAAGTGCAAGGGCGGTGTCGACGAGAAGGGGATGTTCATACTCTGTAAAAAATGCGGGCTTGCATATCCCGTGCTCGATAAAACCGTTCCCGACATGCTGATAGAGGACGCGTGGCCTGTCGGGAAGGCCAGAAAAGCGGGCTTCGGGCACGAACTTAAGCTCTGAATTGTTTCTATGGCGTCTCGCTTCATCAAGACAAACAATAAAAAACCCTTACCATAATTAATAAGGGAAGTGCCGGGGTGGCGGAACCTGGCTAACGCGCCAGACTTGAGACCCGGATATTAAGATTGGGGATAAAATTCCCAAAATGATTTGATGGCTTGACTCTGATCAATCCTTCCTGCAGAGGAAGGGCGGCGGATATGATGAGCAAGATATCTGGTGGGCTTTGCCCGTGCAGGTTCGAACAAACCACTCAGTAAGAGAATACGCTTGAGTGTTTGCGGAAAACAAGCTGCCGCAGCGGTTTTGAAAATCCTGCCCCCGGCGCATTTTCTTTCCCAACATTTTCGGGATGCGATTCAGATAGTTAAATTTAAATTTCATTCTCATGGTTATGGACCTAAATACCAAAGAGCGTGATGTCAACCCGGAAGCGGTGGAGAAGTTCAAGGTCTTTCTCAACTCCGAATACAAAAAGGAACTCTACTAGGCCGCCGAGGAGGAAAATCCCCTTGTTATCCGATTCGACACCATGGATAAAAGGATTCCTGACATGTCCCAGATGCTAACCGAAAAACCGGATGACCTCATGGCAATTGCTGAGGAGGCCGTCAACGGCATAGACCTTCCCGCTCCCGTGAAAATAAGGTTCTTCAAATTGCCGGAAACGAGCATCGTAAGCATAAGGGACCTACGTTCAAAGCACCTCGGCAAGTTTCTGAGCGTGGAAGGGACAGTCAGAAGGGCTTCCGAGATAAGGCCGGAAATAATCGCAGTCGACTGGAAATGCCTCGAGTGCGATTCTGTTGTCAGGGAACTGGTCAAAGGCACGTTCATTTCAAGGCCTTTCTACTGCAACAACGTCGTTGACAGCAAGGCCTGCGACAGCAAACGGTTCGTAGAGATTAGCAAGGTGATGATAGACACCAGATGGATCACGGTGGAGGAACCCTTTGAGCTCACCGAAGGTGAGAAGCCGTCCCAGGTTACTCTTTTGATGACGGAGGACCTGGTATCACCGGATGGAAGGAGAATGACGGATCCCGGAAACAGACTGAAGATTACGGGCGTGCTCAGGGACGTCCCGAAAGGGAAGATGGGTTCGGTCAAGCTGGATTTCTACGTCGAGGCCAACCACGCCGAACCGACCGAAACCACCTGGGAAAAACTGAAGATAAGCAAGGAGGACGAGGAGGAAATAAAAAAGTTCGCAAGAGACCCTGAGATATACGAAAAGCTGGTCGACTCGCTGGCCACCTCGCTTTTCGGGCTGAGGGACATCAAGGAGTCCATAATAATGCAGCTTTTTGGCGGCGTTCCGAGGAAGCTGCCGGACGGGACGAACTTCCGTGGCGTCATTCACATCCTCATCATAGGTGACCCCGCATCCGGTAAGTCGCAGCTTCTTAAGCTTGTACCGGAGATCGTTCCCAGAGGGAGGTACGTTTCCGGTAAAGGCGTTACCGGAGCCGGCCTTACGGCCACTGTGCTTAAAGACGAGCAGTTCATGGGCGGATGGGTTCTGGAGGCCGGAGCACTGGTCCTGACCAACAAAGGACTGCTGGCCATAGACGAGTTTGAGAAGATGGACCAGGATGACCAGGTGGCGATGCACGAGGCAATGGAGCAGGGAACCATATCGATAGCCAAGGCCAGCATAGTGGCCACCCTGCCCGCACACACCGCCGTCCTTGCCGGCGGAGACCCCAAGTTCAGCAGGTTCGACCCCATGCGTTCCATCCATGAGCAGATCAACATACCACCGACCTTGCTCAGCAG
>JAUXKD010000023.1 GCA_030624445.1 Candidatus Aenigmatarchaeota archaeon | reverse complement strand
ATGGCCGCACAGGACGCTCTGAAGGCGGACGGGCCTATTAAAATAAAAGTAGCAGGGGAGGAGGACATGGCGGTCCTGCCTTTTCTGCTGCTCTCCGAAGAAGGCATGAGTGTGATTTACGGCCTGTTAGACAGGGGGGTCTGCGTGGTAAAGACCAGCATGGAGAACAAAACGGTCGCGAGAAACCTGCTGAGGAAAATCACCCGGCATTAGAATTAAAAAGCCGCTTTCTCATTATATAACCATGATAAGGACTGCCGCTCTACTATCCGTGATGGCGGCCATCATGCTGGCCGCGGGGTTCTTCTTCGCAGGCGTAGTGGGAATGATATTCGCACTGGTACTTGCGTTCGCGATAAACTTCGTGTCATTCTGGTATTCGGACAGGATAGTGCTGAGAATCTACAGGGCGAAAAGGGCGGACGACAAGGAACTGGAAGACGTGGTGGGGTCCATGGCAAGAGAGGCGGGCATACCCAAGCCGGACGTATACGTAATCCCCTCCGACGTCCCCAATGCCTTGGCTACCGGAAGGGATCCGCAGCATGCCGCCGTGGCCGTTTCCGAGGGTCTGAAGGCGCTCAGCAGGGAAGAGATGAAAGGTGTCATAGCACATGAGATATCGCACATAAAGAACAGGGACACACTTATTCAGACGGTGGCCGCGACAATCGCCGGCGCCATCTCATTCATGGCGCAGCTGGGCTACTGGAGCCTTTTCTTTGACAGGAACAGGAGAGACCAGGGCGGTTTCATTCTTGGGGCGCTGCTCATTATCATATTCGCGCCGCTGGCGGCTCTCATAGTCAAGATGGCGATATCCAGGAGAAGGGAATACAGGGCCGACTTCGGCGGTGCTATCATAAGCAAGCATCCCCTTGAACTGGCCTCGGCGCTCAGGAAAATATCGAAGGTAAGCAGGGAAAAACCGATGCACGCTTCCCCGGCAATGTCCCACTTGTGGATCGTGAATCCATTCAAGCAGGACTGGTTCACCTCGCTTTTTTCAACACACCCGCCAATTCAGAAGCGGATAGCGAAGCTGGAAAGGATGGGAGCGAAGAAGAAAAAGGGAGAAGAACTTTCTGAGCCGGTAGAATGAACATCGGGATTTGCCATAATTTAATATTTCATCAAAAGGAAGGATTCTCATGGAACACAAAATCACTTGGTCCATGATAATAATAAACATTGTGGTTTTCGAGCTCGTTTTCAGCATGCCCGGTTCCCTGTTCGACCAGACCTTTGACACGCTCGACTTCTCCTGGGAAGACAGCCTGCAGCTGTGGCGCTGGTTCACCTCGCTTTTTTTACACGTCAACGCTTCTCACATATTTTTCAACATGCTCGCGCTGTATTTTTTCGGAAGGGTACTGGAGGACCAGCTCAGCGGCAGGCAGTGGCTGAGCATCTACTTCGTATCGGGAATCGCAGGCAGTCTGGTCTACGGGCTGACAAACACGATGCCGGCCGTCGGCGCCTCCGGCTGCATCTTCGGCCTGATGGGGGCCGCCATGTTCCTGAAGCCCAAGGAGATGATAAGAATCTATGTATTCCCCCTACCTCTGGGTCTCATAGCAATAATGTACATGCTGTCCCAGGTGGCCCTAGCGGTCATGCCTTCGACCGGTGCAGGGATAGCGTACATGGCTCATATAGGCGGCCTTGTGGCGGGTTCCGGGCTCATGTTATTTTACCGGCCTAAAGAGGTTGTCAAGGGCTTCCTGGTGATGGTGGTCCTGCTGGCGATCCTGCTGATTCTCGCCCCCGTATTCGGCCTCATAGTGGGTGTGGGACAGATAATACTGGGCGTCTTCGATTTCATCGTTGGACTGGCGCTTTACGGAATGGCCAAACTGCTGCTCTCGTGGATATGGGTCCTGATTCTGTAACGCCGCGACGGCTCACTTCATCATGTGCTTCCTTTCCCATTCATCAAGCTCCTCATCAGAAATCACTTCTTCACCTCTTTTCGGCTTTTCGGGCTCCTTGTATTTTCCCCTCAGTTTAAGGCCGAAGCCCATCCCGGCTCCCATCCCGAAGAGATGGGCGGCGTGCGCCACGTTGTCGGGATAGAACATTCCGGTCAGATCCAGCAGTATCCATACGGCAGCGGCAATTATTATGTACATGGGGACGCCCAGGACCCACACGACCTGCCGGGGTCTTACTATCGCGAGGCATCCGAGCAGCCCGAATACCGCACCGGACGCGCCCAGGGTTGCACGGTAAAAGAAAACGTCGGCGGCAGAGGAAGCGAGACCCGCTGTAAAGAAGACTATCAGAAAATTCCTTGAGCCGATGTATTTTTCCAGTATCAAGCCGAACAGGGCCAGGGCGAACATGTTGAAGTAGAGATGCCTGAAGTCTGCGTGAAGAAAGATGTGGCTCAATACAGTCCAGGGCCTGTCCACGACCTGGCTTGAAACGAGCAGCAGAGGCTCAATGATACCAGGGAACGCCAGCGTAAGGAGGAAGACCAGCACGCATATGCCGGTCAGAATAAGCGCGAAACCGTAGAACTTCTCTGTCATGTTTAATCATGTCCGGGATAGGTAAAATATTTAACTTACAAAACAAAATTTAGAATGGGGGGTGCTCTTAATGGGAGAGAAAATACCCATAGGCAAGATAACGCACTATTTCAGCAAGATAAACGTTGCGGTCATCGAGCTTTCCGGCGAGCTCAAAACAGGGGAGAACATATCAATAGAAGGCGCGACCACCAACATACAGCAGAAGGTCGATAGCATGCAGATTTCACACAAAACCGTGCCATCAGCCGGGAAGGGAGAGTCGATAGGCCTCAAGGTTGCTGACAGGGTAAGGGAAGGGGACGACGTTTACATAGAGAAGTGATTTCTGGTATTTTTTCGCTTCTCTCTTTCCTTTATTTAAACTTACATGCACTCTTTTGGCCGCCTCGTTGTTATTAAAGAAAGGATCATAATTTCGGATACCTGTATAATTCAATTCCTCCCCTCTTGGTCCTGTAAATACCTACTGCTCTTACTGGTACTTTTCCAACATCTACTTCTGGGATATCGAGTTGATTAAGAAATGTCTCGATCACTGGTCTATTTGTTCTGATATAATGTTCTAATATACCAAGCTGAGTTTTGAGTTTTCTTATGGAATCATTTTTGGGCCTGCCTCTGTTCGACGAAAAAGCGGTTTTCACTTCAAATAAAGCGGCACTGTACGGATATTGAGGAGAAGTTAAGGGATTAATGATATCTTTGTAATATACGACAGCTATATCTGGCTTGGCGACCTCACTGTACGTTGCATCGTGCATCGTCCTTTCAGCCTGTGCATCGATTATCCGGAGGTCAAATGGTCTCCCTTCCAATTCGAAAAGAATGTCTTTCATTCTGTTAGTGATTATGTCTCCCAACACCCTACTATGGAAATCCTCAGAATCAACGGATGTACCGGGACGTAATTTAGCCATATTAGATTTTGAATGAAAATGAATAAAAATCCAACAGTCTTTTCTAGGTTCGTTGTTAGGAATGCATATATGCGTGCGCTTTTCGATTAGTAATTCTATAGCCAGGAGATTTCAGTCTGGTCTGTCCTCCATCTGGGCAGCACCTGCGCGTCTTTCAGATTCAATGGTTTTTGTCCCGACTTGTGCGCGAGCACGCCGGTCCATGCGATCATCGCCCCGTTGTCCCCGCTGTATTCATTCGGGACGACCGCGAATTTGCCACCTCTCTCGTTGCACATTATATCCAGCATTTCCTGCAGCCTCTTGTTGGCCGCGACTCCCCCTGTGAGCAAGGCCTCGCTCTTGCCCGTGTGGGCGAGGGCCCTTTCGACGACTTCCGTCAGCATGGCGAACGTTGTCTCCTGAAGGGAAAAACAGATATCCTCCATTGTATTTTTCTGCTCCAGTTTCCTGGCCGCTTCGGATATTATCCCTGAAAAGGAGAGGTCCATGCCCTTGACCGTGTACGGCAGATCAATCCATTTACCTTTCTTTGCGAAAACCTCTATTTTAGGGCCGTACGGAAACTCGAGCTTCGCCTCCCTGCCGAACTTGTCCAACGCATTTCCAATACCGATATCCTGCGTTTCCCCGAATATCCTGTATTTCCCGGAAACGAACGCTATGGTCTGTGTATTCGCACCTGATACGTACAGAGTGACAGGGTCTTCAAGCTTCGTCGTAAGCCTTCCGACTTCGATGTGCGCCACGCAGTGATTGACGCCCATGAGAGGCATCCCGGTTTTTTCGGACAGTTCCTTTGAGAAATTGAGGCCAGCGTACAGGCACGGCGGCAGCCCGGGACCTTGGGAAAAAGCGATAACATCCATTTCCTTTAATTCTTTTCCGGCGCTTTCCAGGGCCTTCTCCAGAACAGCCCCGGACACCTCCTCGTGATGGCGCCTGGCCTCCATGGGGACTATCCCCCAGCCTTTCTCCGGCTTGTAGGTATCCTTCTCATTCGCCAGTATGCTCCCTTTATCGTCCGCTACGCCCACCCCGAACGTGTGGGCGGTGGATTCTATCCCGAGGCATAACATGGATAGTCTTTTGTGTGCGGCAATTAAAAAACAAAACCTTCTTGGCGTATATAGAATTGAAAATAAGTATACATTTACTGTGCTTTCGATTTTGTCAGGTTTTTACCTTAATGTGGAAAGTCTTGAGAAATCAATCCAACTTCATATTTTCTTTGAGAGATTTCGGTATTTTAAACGGGTATTCACCCGTCCAGCAGGCGGTACAGTAATCACCTTCCCCTCCCAACGGTTCAAGCATTTCATCAAGCGATAGATATCCGAGATTGAATTTGCTAGGGGAAACTTCGCAAGATTCCGTTATCTCCCGTGCAACAGCCTCGTTGGCGTCCTTGAGTGGATATTTTGCCGCTATCAAATTTCTTCTAACAGAATGGTCTTTGCCCAAGTGGCACGGATATCTAACTGGAGCACCTGCAACCAGCATAGAGATTTCTTTAGCTCCAGCTTCGAAGAGTGATGCTATCTGCGCTTTCGCATTATTTCCCCTTACTATAGTATCGTCCAAAATGACTATACTTTTTCCACGAACTTTCTGTACTATTGGGGGGTTTTTTAGCCTGCTTTTCTCGATTCTGGATAATTTTAGCGCATCTGAGACCTTCTCACCCTTTCTGTCAGGCATCATATAAATACGTTCTGAGTAAGGATTAACCGAAAAAATGTCCTCTAATTTTTCGGACATTGCGTAACCCATTCCTGATCTTGGTATATAGGACCTGACATCGGCGTCAATAGGATATTTACTTTCTAACATTCGGCCCCACTCTTCTCTTATATCAACCACGACTTTTCTTTCACCATTCACTTCAAACTCCGAACCGTGACGCATGAAATACAGAACCTCAAATGGACATTTTTGAAGCTGTTCGCCCGTTGAGAAATTTTTTCTGTCAATGCTTCCATCTTCCCTATATACGATTACCTCTCCAGGTGGAATTTCCTCGTAATCATATATTCCTATACTTGAAAGTGCGATGTTTTCAGATGCAGAATGAGATTTTCCGTTGTCCATTAAATCTGTCCAAACAAACGGTTGAAATGCTCTGGGGTCCCTGATGAGGACAACTTCGCCTTTGTTATTCATTGTGACGCAGTTAAAAGAACCCTCACACTTGTCAAATATATTTTCTGCCCCAACAAAAGGGTCCGTCTCTTCATGGAGCATTAAACCCATAACCTCTGTGTCTGTTGTCGATTTTAAATCGTGTCTTCTAGAAAATTCCTCCCTTAGCTCCGCACCGTTCATAAGATTTCCATTGTGCCCTATACAATATTTTCCAACCATCAATGGTTGAGCGTTTTCTATTACTGAACGCCCTGTGGTGGAATAACGATTGTGACCTATTCCCCTCGAAGCCTTGTAACTGATGGTTCCAAGATATCCGCTAAAGACAGATTCTATGGTACCGTATGCCGTGTAATGAAGATATGGTTCCCCTGGAGAACCAAGAGCAAAACCAGCTGACTCATAGCCTCTATGCTGAAGTGGGGATTGAAGCTGGTAGGTATCTCTCAAAGGATTTTCAGAACCTACGGTTGACGTTACTCCACATCCCACAAAACCACATGTAATTATAGTATGGAAGAAATTTAAGGCTTAACATTATATATCGTCGAGGGGACATAATCGTATGAATAAATTCTTCATTTTCGGCCTGTTCGCCGGACTCGGTGTCGCACTGCTGCTCGGTGCCGTTCTGGTGTCCCTGCCGGCGTACGGAGAGAGGATAGCGGTTATAAGGATAAAGGGGACCATTTCATCATCATCGTCCCTGTTCACCGAAACGATTTCGCCAGAAACCATATTCCCGCTGATAGACAAGATAGAGAGCGATCCTTTTATCAAGGGAGGCCTGATCGAGATAAACTCTCCCGGAGGCTCTGTAGTGGCGTCCAGGGAAATCAGCATGGCCATAAGGGACATGAAAAAGCCCACGGTCTGCTGGATGGGCGACCTTGCCGCTTCCGGGGCGTACTGGATAGCATCCGCATGCGACAGGATTGTAGCGGACCCACTGACGATCACGGGTTCCATTGGAGT
>JAUXKD010000068.1 GCA_030624445.1 Candidatus Aenigmatarchaeota archaeon | reverse complement strand
CTCTCTTCCTTGTCGTTGATCTCTTCGATCTTCTTCTTTTTCGGCTTCCCGCCGGCCTCTTTCATCGCCGGTGTCTCATGTTTAGGGACATCCGCCTTTTTCCGTTTCGCATGCTTTTTACCGACCATTTCGAATAATTAAACATAAGGTAATAAAAATTAATCCTACTACCCCAGGAGGTGCGGATTCTTAATGGCAAACTTTCTGAATTCTTCTGGAGATATATTATTTTTGTAATCATGTGTGATATCTCTGTACACCACCATCCCTTCTCTTGTCCCATATGGAGGGAGTATGGAATGAAAGGCGAAAAGAAGTCCACCGACCACCAAACATGCTTCGTATCCCCCGCCTTCCAAGGAAACGTCATGTGTAGATACCTTTACGAATCCTTCTGTGTATTCTCTAATTTGCATGTTAACTCTACGCAAGGATTGTATAAAAATCAGACCAGTTCTTCTTTCTTGAATATCTCCTTCTTGCCCTTCTTCGTAGCGGCGGTGGAGAGATGCCCCCACTCCTCCTCGGGAATCTCGAAAAGGTCCTTGAGAACATCGAACCTGTGGTCCATCATTATCTGCTCCTGCCTTTTGGCGTCGAACGCTGTCTTCTCCAGGCCATAGAACCTGAGGGGCAGCTTGTCCGGGGGCGTGTCTTTATGAAGGAATTCGATCATGAGCTTGAGGGCATCGACCGACTGCCTGTATGGGTCGTCCCCTCCTCCTCTCTCGAACACGACAAAGACTTTGTGTTTCGGGTCCTTGCCTGCACCGGCCAGTCTCAGGTACCACAAAAGCGTGTAAACAACGATGTCCCCGAGTTCGACCGGATAATGAGAGTGAAGCGGCGTGGGGTGCGTGCTGTGGATGGACTGCACGATTTTTCCGAATTCCGGGTATTTTTCTGCCATTTCTTTCATCTCAACCAAGGGGTCGTATCCCTGGGTGGCCAGATGCTCGTTATCGATGGTTATCCACACCTTATTTGTTTTCAGCACTTCTCTTAACGTTCTCACGGCCGCATATATCTGCTTCGGGTGGGTCAGCATGTACCTGCCGGCATACTTCGGGTCCCTCGCGTCAGGGATTTCTATGGTTATCCTGAGCTTCCTTGCGATCTCCTGCAGTTCGGGCTTCCCCTTCAGTTCGTTCGGGATCAGTTCGTTGTCGATCCATTTCAGGGCCATCTCCATGTGACCCTCAAGGAACTTCGCCCCGACGACCGCATAGAAGAACTGTTTGAACTCCGTGTCGTTATTCATCTCCGCTTCGTTCCATGCGTTTATCAGCCAATCGTCATCGGAATAGTCCATCTTGTACCTTTTCAGCACGTCGCTGTAGACTTCCGACATGGCAATCCATTGCGGGTCTTTCGTGAAAAAGAGGTAGTGCGCCATTATCTTGTAGGCATCGACAAGCCGGCCGTATGTGTCAATCCTCCATCTCCTCTCTTCCACTTTAGGGTTTGACAGCTTCGCATTCACAGACTCGTCCAAGTAATTCCTTCTAAGTCTTGCCTCCTCTCTTCCGGATTCCGTCCCTATCTCCCTTCTTATCTTTTCCGCCTCTTTTGAATACATCCTGTTCAGTCTGTTAAACTTTTCAGAGTTCTCGGATGTACTGCTCCTTTCATAATCCTTCCGGGCTTCATCCAGGCCGAGCTTCTTGCTGACTTTTTCGAGTTCCTCCTCCAACCTGGCAGGCTCCCATGTCCTCATCTGACCATGGGCCTTGTATTGGGCATCGTATAACTCTTCCTCGCTGAGGATGTGCGCGTCGTATTGGATGTCCCCCAGCGTCCTCATGTTGCGTACAAACCAGTCCCTGAGCCTCTTGTTATGATACAGTATTTCCGAGATGAATGTCCCGTGATGATCGCACATGGTTATGGTCAGCTTCGTGCCTGTGTACGTGAGCAGCTCGACCCAGAAGTGGAGGCACGCATGAAACAGGACGTATTCGCAGCCGGCATGGACCGCGGACCTGACCGATTTCTCTATGTGATCCTGGGCGTCCCTCCAGTCTGTCCTTTCAGGCATGGCCATTGGAACCGTCAGGCTCCCGTGGAATAAGAGGGTCAGTCCCTGGCTTTTCGAGATGTTCCTAAGCTCCGTACCCTCCGTGAAGCTTATCTCGTGAGGGGTATCGCCCGATATCTCTACCACGTCGGTCCCCCTGGTAAGGGTGTAGCCTATCTTCTTCACGGTACTGGCAAGGCTGATATCATGCGCGATGTAATACAGTCCTGTGGTCACGCCGACCTTGAAAGGCATATAAATCTCCTGACCATAAATCCTTAAAACAATTCACGGAGGCTGAACGCCGGAAAGTTTCCCTATCTCCGTCTTGAGAAATTTTATGAACGGGTCCGTCATCGAGGACCCCATGTACCTCCCGTACATCTTGCTCAGTCTCTCGGTTCTCACAGTCTCGTAGGGGCCTATCCTCATGAAGTATTTCAGGAACGACCTTCCCTTCGGCTTGAATTCGAACCACCAGTCATCCACTCTCCTGTTGAACCTGGCTTTCTTTTCCCTTACACCAGTCACGAACTTCCTCGTACCCTCTAAGCGTTTCTTTGACTCCTCGCCGGCCTCCATGCCCGGATACATCTCATTGATCTCTTTTCTCAGCTTGTCCTCCACTTCGCGAACGCCTATGAGCTCTTTAACGTACTTGTTCATCCATTTCTTCTTCGCCTCTAGCTCAAGAAGGCCTATGAGAACGACGTTCTGTGACACGAGGTAAGGCTTTATATCCGCGTTCCAGTCGTCCACTTCCTCCTTTCCCCCTTCCAGCTTGAAGATGGGGCTGATGAACGTCAGGTCGTAGAATGCGTAGTAGTAAAAGTTCTTATTGAGCTTCGGTTGTTTCTCATAAGGTGCAATAGGTGACACTTCGGCCCATTCTTTCAGCTTCTCCTCCACCACTATGATATCGTCCTTTCCCAGGTTTTCCTCTTCGATTATTTTATCCGCATCCGTTCTTTTGAACACTATCCTGACTCTATAGTTTTTCTCGATTTTCTTTTTGTACCGTTTGACGAAATCGTCGTAAGGCTGTATCTCGCCCTCCACCATGCCGGGCTTTCCAACTTCCTCGGCGGTGAACGCCTTCCACATCCATACCTTCGTGCCGTACATGCCCTGCGGCTTGTGCCAGGGCAGTATCGCTGACGTCAGAACTTCGGACGGGTCCTTCTCGAGCGATTCCCTCAGCATCTTGAGGCTTGCGACGTATGGCTTCAGCCACTCCCTGTACTCGTCCACCGATTTTCTTCTGGCCTCCACGAGGTTTTTTATCCTGATGTATCGGTCCCTGATATCGGGAAAGAACACTTTTGTCCACTCGTTGAAAACCTCGTTCTTGGTTTTGAGGACGGTCGCCTCGGCCACTGAAATTTCCAGTTCCTTCTTGATAACCTTGACGTCTTTTCTCCCCTCCTTGTTTACCGAGGACAGCCTGAGAAAATCCGTTATTATCGTCGGCCAGCGCTTGGTCATGGAGATCATGGAGTATCCCTCTCCCGTATGGGCATCGATCCTGTCCACGAACAACGCCCTCAGGACGTGCTCGTCTTTTCTGCCCTCGTTGAAATAGTCAAGGATCTCCCTGTACTTCCTCTCGTCGTGCTTCAGCAGTTCGTAATCGGCAACGGCCAGGGCCGCCGATGCCATGCCGGTCTTTATCTGGCCCTCGAGCTCCCTCTTCTTGGCGACGATCCGGCCGTACATCTCCGGATAGGCCGGAGAAACCACCATGTACTCGTCGACTTTCTCGAGGTTGTAATGGTACTTGGGCATGGTGTAGGTCATCTTCAGGTAGAGGAGGTTCCCGTGCCCGATCGGTGTGGTGGCGTTCAACATCATTCTCTGGTCCTTGGGCTGTTCGCATATGGCCTCCCCGCTGTTCAATACGCCGCCTCTCGCCTGCCACTCGTCCATCCAGTCGGAGAAAAGCAGTTTTGGTTCCGTCGTGCTCTTGAGCATCGAAGCAGTCGCGCCGGTTTTTTTGGCCATGATAAACTATTGATGTAAAGTAATAAAATTGTTTTAGCCGGAATGTCACCAGAAAACCAGCATCGCCCCGATCAGGAGAGATATCAACCCCATGACTAT
>JAUXKD010000095.1 GCA_030624445.1 Candidatus Aenigmatarchaeota archaeon | reverse complement strand
CTGCCTTATCAATTCGGTTCCGTAAAATCCCTTCTCGAGGAAGAAACCAAGAACCGCCTTGATTTTACCGTCGTTAGTCTCGTCATTTTTGAAGACGCACGTGAGGTCTTTTGGGAAACAGAGAAAGTCCCTTTCCGAACCCCTCGAGGAGAGCCGGGGCGTTCCCCTCAACCTGAAATCCGAAAGCGCTATTCCCTCGTTTTTCAGCATCCTTTCGGCCATTGCCTTCACCGCCGGGTATTTTGCAAGGTTCGTCATGTATCCCGACACAGGTATCGTTGTCTGCCCTCCGGTCAATTTTGAATGTTCGTATGCCGTCATGTTCCACAGGTGTGCCTGATATGCATGAACAAAAAGTTTTATCAGCCTCAGCGGCAGCCTTTCCAACGCCCCGGTATAATCCCCGGGATCGTTCGCGAGATGCCTTGTTATCATGTTCTCGTACCTCAGTTTTCTTGGGAACAGCTCCGCAGCCTCACTGAAATTCTTGGAATCGAGGAGCTTCTTCCTGGCACGTACGACCCCTTCAGGACCTCCCGGGGGATCTGCCGTAAGAAGGCTCATCACGGCATTTTCGATATCACCCATTACGATGTATTTTCCCACAACGTGGTTTCTCCCTCCAGAACCGAATCTCTGCACGCCGAAAAAATTGATCATCCCGGACCTTTTTATCTTCCCTAGGCGCTCCCTCATGCTTTTCTTTTCGTCTTTCTTCACGTTCCTGACGGTTATCGTGAACCGGTTCCCCCTGTGTTCGCCGAGCTTTACCTGCCTGTTCATTCTCCTGAAATCGGCAGTCTCCAATCCAGGTATTTTCAGGTTCCTGACTCCATCCTCCAGTGAAGCCGGTACGGACACCGTCTGGTACGTGATGGCCCTTTTGTCCTTCGTGCCCGCATAAGAGATCGATCTTGTGCCGACATGCAGCCTTTTCGCGATCGCGTCTATGGTGTCGAAAATTGGCAAGTCCGTTTTCTTAAGGGTGAACCAGAGGTAGTCGTTTCCCTTTTTGACTGGCGGCCTGCCGTGCAGTTGCCTTATCTTGTCCTTCCAGCTTGCCTGTATCCTGTCGTCTATGACTTCTCTCACGATGAAGTCTTCCGGTTTCCGCTTGACCTGCCATGACATAAGAAAAAGTTGTTGTGAAGGATTAAAAATCAAGAATCATTTTTTCTCTTCCTGAACCGGTTTTGCTTCCTTTTCCGGACCTTTCCCGGCCGTCGCTTCCCGGGCTTCTTCAGCGCCTTCTTTGGCAACCGCTTCGGGCTTGGCGTCTTCCTTTGCTCCCGCTTCCTTCGGTTTCTCTTCCTTTTTATCTTGCCCGGTCCCTTCCTTGTCTGGCTTTTCATCTTTTTTGGAAAGTATCCTCTTTTTCTCCTCTTCGAGCGTGATTTCTCCGGGCATTCTCACGATCGCCCTTCCTGTTTTGTCGATGCTTGCCTTGACCTTTATCTTTCCCGGTGGTTTTTTCGCTCCGCTGCTCCACAGCGTCCTGTTGAGCTCCTCGGAAATCATAACGTTCTGCGCACGGGTGTGCCTTGAAATGAAACTCTTCACTGCACTTACCGCCTTTTTGGTCCTCGCCACCCTCCCGACGGCGATCCATTCACTCCTCAGTGGAATGTTGTATACCTTCTCTTCGATTGGTGCTTCTTTCTTGGCCATTCACTTCTCACCTATATCTTGAGCTTGTCCCTTCTCCATCTTTTGATACTGACCGTTATTCGCCTGCTCCTGGCTCTCTTGAGGCTGAATTTCTTTATGTCGGCCCATCTCGGAGAGGGGCTGATTTTTGACAACGCCGAAAGCTTCAGTTTCTTGCCAAGCTTTTTGTTCCTGCTCATTGTCATCCCCTTTTTATTTTGAAGTCCTTTTTCTGTGAAAGCGCCCTGAGCATCTCTTTCATTTTTTCGTCATCTATCTTGAAATTTATTTTACCTGTCTGGTAAAGCTGCAGGAGGTACAGCTCGACCTGTCCTGCAAGATCCGGGTTTGCAGCCCTTATACGGCCGAGTCTTTCGAAGGCCTCCCTGCTGAGCATTTTCGAGAGGACCTGCTTCTTCATCTCCTCTATCTGTTTCATCTGCTGCATTTCCTCAAGGTTCATGTTTTCGCCGTTCATTTGGACTTCCTCCGTGACTCCTTGACGGCTTCGCTTAAAAAAGACAGGCCATTCTTCGTTGTCACCCTTCCCTTTTTCTTGTCTTTCTTGACAAGACCGGCAGCCTCCAGCTGCTGCAATATTCTTCTCAGTACGGATCCGGACGCCCTGTATTTGTGCTCCGGCTTGTGGCCCTTGTTCTTTCTTCCGCCATACTCCTTCCTGAGCCTCGAGACGCCGATGCCTCCCTTGACGCTTATCTTCCTCAAAACAGCGGCCGTCCTTATCCACCACCAGTCAGGCTGCTCAGGCGGCCTTTCCTTGTGCACTCCCGTCTTCACGAATTCCGACCATTCCGGGGGCTTGAATTCTGGCATGGGCTTCATTTTTTCAGCCACTTTCCCTATCATCTTGTCCGGAGATGCCTTCTTCACATCCATAAAATCGCCTTTTCAGCTTTCAATATTATAAAGCAAATCTATATAAATAAAAAAACGGCCTTCCGATAATCTCAAAGCCCCGTGAACATGAGAAAGACGGTACCGATGTCAAGGGCTACGAAAAATATCATAAACGCCAGGCCGAAAAGAAAGTCCACGCTGGATGTTTCGAACTCGCATTTGACGTTACGGGGATTCTCCGTGTCTCCAACGCAGGAGATGTGATCCTTTATCACCGAGTTGAAGATAGTGAGCACGAACATGGTCGATATGAATACTATCACGAGCCCTATCAGGACCACCAATCTCATTCAAGCCACCCTTTAGAAAATTTCTTCTTGATCTCTTTCATCTCCATTTCAACGTCCGCGAGCTCGGTGTCGTATTTCTGTTTCAGCTGATCGAACGTCTTTTCGCTTATCTTCCTGTGAAAAAACTTCCTTTGGACCTCCTCTTTGGCTTTCTCGATTTCGACTTTTCTCTTCTCAAGGGAATCGATGCTGCTTTTCATCTGTTTTCTGGATTCCGAACTGAACTTCATCTCCAT
>JAUXKD010000003.1 GCA_030624445.1 Candidatus Aenigmatarchaeota archaeon | reverse complement strand
GCCTGGCCGCCGACCGGCGTGCCTTCATAAGGTTTGACTAGAAAAACCCTATCTGGAAATGAGAAGCGAAGGTGAATATGCTGTACCCTATGGTTATAAGTACGATCGAATGCTTTACGCCGGCAACCACAGACCCCTCAGACATTTTGCCCGTGGCCAGGCCGGCGAAGAAACCCTGGACTACTATGAAGTTTACGAATAACTCCGGTGGGAAAATTTCCGGTATAATACCACCTCCAATGGTTGACATGCCTGTCACATCACCCGTCGGGGTAAGCGCGGGTATGAGAAATCTCTGTAGGATTACAAGGATGAATATGAAAACAAAGAATATGAGGTACGATGTAAGTATCTGGGACTGCACAGAGACCGACCTTTCGGCCTTTATCTTGTTTATTTCCAGCAGGCTCTCTCCCACCGCCTTGAGTGTATCTGAAATCTTTCCACCGACCTTGTAGGTTTCGATTATGGTGGTGATTGCCCTCTTCACGGGGACGGACTCTATTTTCTTGGAGAATATCTTCAGTGCTTCACTGAATGGTATTCCCCAGTCAACCTGTGCGGTTATGCTCTTTATATGGGGTGTGAGGACGCTGTAGTCCCTCTTTTCGCAGTATCTGAGAGCCATTGGCAGTGTCATGCCGGAGTCAATGGCCTCCGTGAAATCCGTTATAAAGATCATGAATTGCGATTCCACCTCTTTGCTCTCCTTGTATCTGGCATAGAAAATCAGGACGGGAGGAACTATCGCTATCATCGCCCCGACCAGTCCTATCATCGGTTCGAGGAAAGTGAAGATGTCAGGTGGTATGAATTGTGGAAAAACCATAATGTTTGACAGGATGATGGTTATGCCTACTATTATGGATATGATTTCAATGTAGTACTTTTTTATTATCATTTAAACACCCGGATAGGTGACGTGGATGAATACCAGAAACGTTACGTTCATGGCGGGTAACAGAACCCATGTCATGAGCGTGATTATCTGGGAGGTGGACATCCCCATGATATCGCCGCCTATGATGCTCATTATGGCCAGGGTGGACAAAAGAAACAGCGGTGCCGCCACGAGCATGGCCGTGTATATGTCGGCGTAAGTCGAAAGGGTCTTGAGGTATTTCTCTCTCTTGATCCTGTAATCGAACAGCGCTTTCTCGGACATCTGCTTCAGATAAGCTGTCATGTTGCCGCCGGTCTCTATTGTCGAGCTTATGCCCATGAGTATCTCCCTCAGTTTCTTGGAAGGCGTCTGCGTTGCGACATTCTTCATGGCCACGATGCTCGAGTAACCGAATGCCCTTATGTTTTTTACGATCGTGTTAGCCTCCTCGGATATTTCTCCGTATTCCTTGAAACCGCCTATGAGGCTGAACATGAATTCGACCGGTATCCCCGAGGATGCCGTGGCGGCCATATGGGTTATAGCGAAAGGTAGGTTGTTTTCTATGGACCTTGCCCTGCTCTTTGCTTTCTCAATGGGATAGATGTAGAAAATAAGGAACGTGAAAGCGGCGGAAAGTATGGGTACGAAGACCAGCATTAAGATATAAATCAGATAAAAGATGTCAAAGAGCGTCCCGACAATGAGTACCGCTGCAAGCGAAGTTACGTATGCCAGGGCTGTGAAGAAGAATGTTATACTGACCCACGTGTTGAGAAGAACATTTATCCTGGCGCCTCTCAGGTGTGGCTTGAGGGGCTCGAAATTTTTGATGTATTTATCCACCAGCCACCCAAAAGTCGCCTTCGCCAGCTTCTCGAATATAGGCATGCTCTTCGATTGATTATTGTGTTTCTTGCTTATTAAATTTCCGATTTCGCTGGAACGAAGTTTCTCCTCAAAATTACCGTGCAAACCATTTAAAACAATCGCGCTAAAAATATTCATGCTTTCTACAGAAGAGCTCATCAGAGAAATATCGGACAAATCGAAAAAGAGTGAAGAAGATGTGAAGAAGCTGATAAAGGACAAGCAGCTCGAACTCTCAGGTCTCGTCTCGGGAGAGGGGGCCGCTTATATCGTAGGCCGGGAACTGGGCGTGGACCTCATAAAGGATACGAGAAGACAGCTAAAGATAAAGAACCTCGTGCCTGACATGAGGTCGGTGGACCTGGTTGCCAAGGTTTTGAACGTTTTCGAGCCGAGGGAGTTTGAAAGCAAGGGGAAGAAGGGCGTGGTAACCAGCGTGATACTCGGGGATGAAACGGGAACTACAAGGCTCCCGCTGTGGAACGAGGAGGTCGAGCTGGTCTCATCCTTGGGAATAGTGGAAAACGATATAATCGAAGTTTCGGGAGCATGGGCCAAAGAGGACCAGCGGGGCGGAGTCGAACTGAGGATGGGAAAAAGAGGAAAACTGAAAAAACTCGATGGCGGAGATGTGGCCGACTTTAAGGATGTCCCGTCACGAGAGTCGCCGGGCAATTCACAGGGCCCGGCACAGAGGGCTGCCATCAATATGATCAGGCCTGGCATGAACGTTGTCGTGAAGGGTTGCATCGTGCAGGCCTATAAAAAAAGGCCGTATTATGAGGCCTGCCCGGAGTGCGGTTCGAGGGCGGAGGAGAAAGATGGGAAGTTCGTGTGCAAGGACCATAAGGAAGTCGAGCCCGCGTACAACCTTCTGCTGAGCGGTGTTATCGATGACGGAAGCGGGAACGTAAGAGTTGTTTTGTTCAGGGAAGCGGCCGGAAAGGTCTTTGGCAAGAGCGCCGAAGAAATAAAGGAGGAGTTCACCAGAGATGGACTGGAGCCCTTCTGGGAGAATTTCTCAGGACTCGGGAAGGAGTTCATGATAGAAGGCAGGGTGAAAACGAACGATTTCAGCAAGGAGTCTGAAATCATGGCCAACACTGTGAAGGACGTCAGCGTTAAAGATGAGTGCAAAAGGCTGTTCGAAAGCCTGGAAAAGTAGGCGTTGATCAGGACAGGGAAATTTGATTTATAAAACTTATAACGGAATATATCTGTAGGTTGATCGCATGTCTGAAGATTCTATAGAGAGCTTGCCCGGGATTGGAGAAAAGACGACCGAGAAGCTGAAGGAAGCCGGTTTCGCTGATATGATGAGCATCGCGGCTTCGTCTTCGGGAGTCTTGTCAGCCGCCACGGGAGTCGGCGAAGAAACCGCCGGAAAGATCATCGCGGAAGCCAGAAAAAAACTCAAGATGGGATTCGAGCCCGCCACCGAGGTCCTGAAAAAAAGGGCGCAGATAGGGAAAATAAGCACGGGTTCGAAAGCTCTGGACAGCCTGCTGGGCGGCGGAATTGAAACCCAGGCGATAACCGAAATGCACGGGGCTTTCGGTTCAGGCAAATCGCAGCTGGCGCTGCAGCTGGCCGTGAACGTGCAGCTGCCCAAGGAAAAGGGCGGGCTGGGTAAAAAGGCTATTTTCATAGACACCGAAGGCACATTCAGGCCCGAGAGGATCCAGCAGATGGCGAAAGGCGTTGGGGTCGATCCCGGGACCATCCTGAAAAACACATACGTTGCAAAGTCGTACAACAGCGACCATCAGGTCGTACTCGTCGAGAAATGCGAAGATATAATCAAGAAGGAGAAGGTGGGGATTATCATAGTGGATTCCCTCACTTCCGCGTTCAGGTCGGACTACACCGGAAGGGGCACCCTCGCCGACAGGCAGCAGAAATTGAACAGGCACCTTCACAAGCTGCAGAAGCTTGCCGATATGTACAATTTAGCGATCTATGTCACGAACCAGGTCATGTCAAGGCCTGACGTCCTCTTCGGAGATCCCACGGCGCCCGTAGGAGGCCACATAGTAGGCCATCAGGCAACTTTCAGGTTTTATCTGAGGAAATCCAAGGGTGACAAAAGGATCGCAAGGCTTATCGACTCTCCGTCGCTTCCAGAGGGAGAGACAATCTTCAGGGTCCTTACAGAGGGCGTCAGGGATTAGCCGGTTGTGACAGCTTTTCAACGCAGAATACATTCCTTAGTTCTGAGAGCGGAGAGGGGGAATTGAACCCCCATGAATCGGTGTCCATCGGTCATCAGCTCTGGTTTTTCCAAAACTTGACAATACCGACTGCAGCCGATCGCCTGAGCCATTCGGCCATCTCCGCGCAATATTTAATTTAATATACAGCTTTTAAATTAATCGTATGGACGAGTTCGGCAGAATCTGCTCGAAAATCAGGAACGTGGAAATCCAGGGAGCTGAAAATGTCGCAAAGGCGGCAATCAGGGCAATGATGATAAGGAGCGACGGGAAGTCCGTGAAAAAGCTCATATCCCTGAGACCGACGGAACCCTGCCTGAGGAACACGGTGAACTTCATCAAAGAAGACCCCGAAAGGCTCGGGCCACTGGCGCTGGATCATTTTGAGAAATCAGGGGAGAAGATCGCCGAATACGGGGCGAAAAAGATCGGGAGCGGGATGACAGTGTTTACGCACTGCCATTCGTCATCCGTGATGGGCATACTGAGAAAGGCCAGAGGGGAGGGGAAGCGTTTTGAACTGCACAACACCGAGACAAGGCCCCTTTTCCAGGGAAGGAAAACCGCGAAAGAAGCGGCGTCCATGGGCATAAAGGTGAAACACTACGTTGACTCGGCCGCCAGATTCGCGCTCAAAAAAGCGGACGTTTTCTTGTTCGGGGCGGACGCCATAACGATCGAGGGGAAGGTGTTAAACAAGATAGGTACTGAGCTCTTTTGTGGGATAGCCGACAAATACGATATTCCCGCATACTGCTGCACGGACTCCTGGAAGTTCGACCCCAAGACCGTGTTCGGTTTCAGGGAGCCGATAGAGAGAAGGGGGGCCGAAGAAGTCTGGAAAGGCCATCCAAAGAAGGTCGAGATAGTCAACCTCGCCTTTGAAAGGGTGGAACCGCAGCTTATAACGGCGATAATTTCCGAGCTCGGGGTGTATTCTCCGGGTGTTTTCCTGCAGGAAGTCAGGAAGGCCTACAGGTTCCTGAGGTGATGATTTCGCATGTCCGAATTGAACGGGCCGAGGCAGATCGCCCTGGTCACGTGCAGGCACAAAGGAAAAGACAACATAATAACGATAGCCTGGCACATGCCGACGTCTTTTTCTCCCGGCATGTATGCCATATC
The DNA here is from genome assembly GCA_030624445.1 of Candidatus Aenigmatarchaeota archaeon. Taxonomy (GTDB): domain Archaea; phylum Aenigmatarchaeota; class Aenigmatarchaeia; order QMZP01; family JAFGSV01; genus JAUXKD01. Next base: position 6,885 of record JAUXKD010000003.1, on the reverse strand, counting down.
GATAGGCAAATCCAGGTTCTCGCACGACATGATCTCGGATTCCGGAGTTTTCTGCGTGAATTTCATTTCCGCGGATTGCAGAAAGGAAATAGAGCTGTGCGGTTCCGTTTCCGGAGCCGACAGCGACAAATTCAAGGAAAGCGGATTCGGTAAAGAGGAGTGCGACACTATCGACTGCCCGAGGATAAGGCAGTCCCTGGGCTTTCTGGAATGCAGAGTCACCGGAAGGGTAAAAACCGGCGATCACACAATCTTTGTTGGAGAGATCCGGAAGTCGCAAATGAAAAAGCCCGGGCGAAGGCTGTACCACATCGGCTACTCCAAATTCACCACAACAGCCGATTAGTTCTATTAGCTTTTATTTCAGCTAAAGGATATAATATAGATTAAATGACCGGTGCTTTTCATGAGTTATGTCCAGCTTGATTACAGTCCGGGGAAGGAAGACCTGGTCTGTGAATTCCACGTGGAGCCCAGGAAGGGGCTCTCGCTGAAAGAAGCCGCAAACCATATAGCCGCAGAGTCAAGCACGGGCACCTGGACGGAAGTCTCGACGATGAGGGAGAGGATCAGAAAACTCGGCGCAAAGGTCTTCGAAATAAAGGGCGAAAACGTCAGGATCGCATACCCGGAGGAATTGTTCGAATGCGGGAACATCCCGCAGATAATGAGTTCCATCGCCGGCAACATATTCGGCATGAAAGCCGTGAAAAAACTGAGGCTCAATGACGTGATCTTCACCAGCAACATGGTGAAGTCTTTCAGCGGACCGGCGTTCGGGATAAGGGGTGTGAGGAAGCTTATCGGCGTCAAGGACAGGCCCCTTGTAGGCACGATAGTGAAGCCCAAGATAGGGCTCAACGAAAAGGAGCATGCCGGGGTCGCATACGAAGCCTGGACAGGCGGGCTGGACATCGTCAAGGACGACGAGAACCTCTCAAGCCAGGCATTCAATAAATTCGAGAAAAGGGTGAGCGAAACCCTGAAACTGAGGGACAGGGCGGAAAGGGAGACCGGGGAAAGGAAGATGTACATGCCAAACGTTACGGCCGAGACCACTGAAATGATCGAGAGGGCCGGGTTTGTCAAAGAGCAGGGCGGGGAGTATGCGATGGTCGATATGTTGACAACGGGCTGGTCTGGGCTGCAAAGCCTGAGGGAAGAAAACAATGATCTGAAACTGGTCCTGCATGCGCACAGGGCGGGCCATGCCGCCTTCACTAGAGACACAGGTCACGGCATTTCAATGCTCGTCCTGGCAAGGCTTTCGAGGCTTGCCGGCATGGACCAGCTGCACATAGGAACCGCAGAAGTGGGCAAGATGGTCCAGGAAGACGACGCGATGAAATTGGAGGATGCCCTTAAATGCGATTGGCACGGGCTGAAAAAGACCTTTCCGGTGGCATCCGGAGGGCTGCACCCCGGGATGGTGCCGGAACTGGTAAAGAAAATGGGATTGGATATAATTGCGCAGTTCGGCGGGGGCTGTCATGGACATCCAAAAGGGACAAAAGCCGGGGCCATGGCCATAAGGCAGGCGGCGGAGGCCGTTGTCCGGGGAATTGATTTAAATGAACATGCCAAAAATAATGATGAGCTGAGGCTGGCCCTTAAAAAATGGTCAGGATGATTTTCTTGTTACTGAAAGCCAAGATTCTAGGACTGGAAGCCGAAAAACCCATAGTTATACTCAACAGGAGTGACGCCGAAGAGATTGACGTGAGACCTCTGGACAGGGTGGAAATAACGTTAAAAAGGAAAAGGGGGACGGCGATCGTCAATGTCGCCACCCGTTTCATTAAAGAAGGGGAAATCGGCCTTTACGGTGAAATAGCGGATCACATGAGGGCGAATCCCGGTGACAAGATATACGTTTCGCCTTCCGTGCCCCCGGAATCCCTGATTCACATAAGGGAGAAGCTTACGGGGAAAACCCTGAAGGATGAGGAGATAAAGAAAATAATCGAGGACGTGGTCCACAGGAAGCTTTCCGAAATAGAGATGACGGCCTTCGTCATCGCACTGTACAACCACGGTATGACTAAGGGGGAAATCACTTCCCTTTCCAAGGCCATGACATTCACGGGAGAAACGCTCGATCTGGGGAAAAAGTTGGTGTATGACAAGCATTCGATCGGAGGCGTTCCAGGGGACAAGACGTCAATGGTTCTCGTCCCTATTGTTGCTGCGGCCGGGCTGACGATACCCAAGACATCCAGCAGGGCGATAACGTCCCCGGCCGGGACGGCGGACAGATTCGAATGCCTGGCACCGGTCGATCTCGATCTCGATGATATAAAAAAGGTTGTGAAAAAGACTAATGCGTGTCTCGTGTGGGGGGGTTCTGTCGACCTCGCCCCCGCCGATGACATGTTCATAAAAATCGAATACCCCCTGTCGATAGACCCGCTGCTCCTGCCTTCCGTTATGTCAAAGAAAAAGGCGATGGGGGTGAAAAATCTGATCATAGACATACCGACCGGAGAGGGCACGAAGGTCAATACCACGAAGGATGCCGAGACGCTTGCCGAAAAATTCATAGAGCTTGGAAAGATGCTGAAAATAAAAACTGTGGGCGCCTCCACTTACGGGGAGCAGCCGATAGGATTTGCGATAGGCCCCGCCCTCGAGGCGAGGGAGGCCCTGCGCACGCTGAAGGAGAGGAAGGGTCCAGCCGACCTGGTGGACAAGGTAACTCATCTCGCAGGGATTCTTATGGATTTCAAGATCGGTAGTGGTGGTAAAAAAGAGGCGCTGAGAATGCTTAAGAGCGGCAAGGCCTACAGGAAACTCAGGGAAATCATAGAAGCCCAGGGAGGGGATCCCGGCATAAAACCGGACGACGTGCCTGTGGGGTACAAGAAGGCCGAAGTGAAGTCGAATGTCAACGGCCGTGTGGGATGGATAAACAACAGGGTCGTGGTGGAAATTTCAAGGGCCGCGGGAACGCCCAAAGACCAGGGCGCCGGCGTTCTGCTTCACAAGAAGAACGGGGACAAAGTCAAAAGGGGCGACACGCTGTTCGAGATATATGCCAAAAAGGGCTATAAGCTGGAAAGGGCCCTTCAGATCGCAAGAAAATCGAAAGTGCTTGGCATAGGAAAGGAAATTCAGATGCTCATAGAGAAGATCCCGGCGAGAATAGAGCATCCGAAATATTTCATCCTGGAAAGGTGAACCTTCTTTTTCAGGAATTCGGCAAGGAATTCAACTGTTTATCAATTTTATTAATCAGGTAAAAACATGTTAGTGTATGAGACTTTTGCTCAAGACCTGCTTCGGCTCGATAGACGTAGATGGGAACTTAACGGAAAGGTGTGTGAAGGATGAGGACACGGAGTATCTGACGGAAGTATTGGATGGAATCGAGATAGACGGAGTGAGATTCGACGCGTCTCTCAGTGGGGAAGATACGCTGGAAATTACAATGGAGGGTAACGATTTGTCCGCATTGGTGATTCCCAATTATCCGAGCAAAGCGAGTGTGGTGAAGCAGATAGTCCACAAGTCCTGGGAGGGAAGATTCACGTCGAGTGTCCTGAACAAGTTCATAAGAAAGACCAACAAGATTCTTGACAAGGAACCTTGCAACAGAGAAAAACGCTACCCTCCAAACATAGTTCTTATCAGGGAAATAGAAGAAATCAGCGAATGATCAGGGATTTCCCTTTCATTTCCCTTGGCTTTTTAACGCCCAGGACGTCGAGTATCGTCGGCGTCACGTCCTTCAGCGCCCCGCCGCGTCTCAGCCTGTACTTCCTGTACGCCGGACTGTCGTCCACGATGATGAATGGGACGTTGTTCGCGGTGTGGGTCCTGTGCGGTTCGCCTTCTTTGGTCAGCATGACCTCCGCGTTGCCATGGTCCGCCGAGATGACCGAAAGCCAGCCTTTCTTCCTGGCGGCATCGACAACCAGCCCGACGCCCTTATCGCATTCCTCTATACCTGTCATCACCGCCTTCATCATGCCGGTATGCCCTATTATGTCCGGGTTGTTGAAATTTATAAGAACGAAATCATACCTGCCGGAATTGATCGCCCTGACGGCGGCCCTGGCGGTGTCCATCGTGTGCATCTTCGGCTTCAAATCATAGGATGGAATCCTGTCGGAGGGTATAAGCAGCCTCTTCTCCCCTGGGAAGGATTTCTCCCTCATGCCGGAGAATATGGTTGTTACATAAATCCACTTTTCCGTTTCCGTAACCCTGAACTGTTTCAATCCCTCATTGCTTATTATCTCGCCAAACGTTTTTTCCGGGAACTCCCTTTCGAAGGCATGTGGCGCCGGCACACCGTCATAATATCCGAACGTGCAGACGTAATGGATATCCGGTTTCTTGCCCCTGTGGAATTTTCTGAATCCCGGTTCAACGAATGCCTGTGTTATCTCGATTGCCCTGTCCGTCCTGAAATTGACCCAAATAAGGGCGTCCTTGTCCCTGATTCTACCCACGGGGTTGTTGTCCTTGTCCACAACGACAGTAGGCTTTACAAACTCGTCAATCTCTATGAATTCTTCCCCCCTTCCTTTTGCCGCGTTGCCTCTCTTGTAGGCGTTCTCGATTGCCTCTTCCGCGCTTTTCGCGTAGAATTCGGCCTCGCCGGAGACCATCGCCCTGTATCCCTTCTCGACCCTCTCCCATCTGTGGTCCCTGTCCATGATCCAGTATCTGCCGGTGACCGTGGCTATCCTCCCGCGCTTGAATTTTCTCATGACATTCTGCAGCCTTTTCAGGTAGATTTTGGCATCGTACGGTCCGGTGTCCCTGCCATCGGTAAAGAAATGGATGGCTACATCCTTTACGCCGTTCTTCGCCGCCATTTCGATCAACGCGTGAACGGCGATATCATAATTGTGCACCCCCTTGTCGGACATCAGGCCGGCCAGGTGAAGCGTCGATTTGTGCTTTTTAACGTGACGCATCGCGCCCAGATAGGCCTTGTTCTTGAAGATGCTGCCTGAAGTCACCGCACGAGCAACGATCCCCTGGGGCAGGTGGACGTTATTTCCAGCCCCTATTATGAAGTGCCCGATCTCGCTGCTGCCCTGGTGGCCCTTCCAGAGGCCCACAGCTTCCCCTCCTGCGCCTATCTCGGTGTGGGGATAGTTTTTCGACAACTTGTCCACATTGGGGGTTTTTGCCCGAAAAACAGCGTTTCCCTTCCCTGAGGGGGCCAGACCCCAGCCATCCATTATTATGTAAACGACCGGTTTTTTTATCTTCATTTATCCGCCCTGGAGTTCTTCCTCTATCCTCAGCAGCTGGTTGTACTTAGACAGCCTCTCTGATCTGCACGGGGCGCCCGTCTTAATGGTTCCCGCCTTCAGGCCCACTGCCAGATCAGCTATGAAGGTGTCGCAAGTCTCACCAGACCTGTGGGAAACGGTGACCTTCCAGTTGCTGTTGAATGCCAGCCTCGCGGCCTATATTGCCTCAGCTACGTTTCCGACCTGGTTGACCTTCAGCAAAAGCCCGTTGCAGGCGTCCATCTCCAAAGCCTTTCTGATCCTTTTCGCATTGGTCACCAGCAGGTCGTCGCCTATTATCGTGACCTTCGAACCTATCTTCTCGGTCAGCGCAGTGAAGCCGTGCCAGTCATCCTCTGAGAACGGGTCTTCGAGAGACATTATGGGATACTTCTTTACAAGGCCGGCGTACCAGTCGACCAGTTCCTCGGTAGCGTACTTCTTCCCGTCCAGCCTGTATGCGCCGTTTTTGTAAAATTCGCTTGCCGCCGAATCAAGAGCGAGCAGGATTTCCTTTCTTGGAACGTAGCCGGCCTCCTCTATGCCCTTCATTATGACCTCGAGAACGGCATCCGTTGACCCCATTGAAGGGCCGTAAGCGCCTTCGAAACCCACGGACACATTCTTGCCCATCTTACTCAAAACCTCGGCGACCGTGTGATATATCTCGGCAGCTATCCGGATGGTTTCCCTGAATGTCTTCTCCTTGTGGGGCACAATCATGAATTCCTGTATATCGGAAGACTGTTGTGCGTGCTTGCCGCCCTCCATAACCAGAACCATTGGGTTCGGCAGGTAAGTGTTCTTCTTCTCTGCCAGGGATTGAATATGTTCAAAAAGCGGGACGCCTTTCGCCATCGCAGCGGACTTGCATACGGCCATGCTGACACCAAGCAAGGCGTTCGCCCCGAGCTTGGACTTGTTCACGGTTCCGTCAAGTTCAACGAGTTCCTTGTCAACCTCGCCCTGCTCCCTGACGTCCATGCCAAGCATAGCGGGCGCTAATATCTTGTTTACGTGTTTCACGGCTCTCAGCACCCCCTTGCCCAGATAGCGCTTCCCGCCATCTCTGAGCTCGAGTGCCTCGTGCCTCCCGGTGCTGGCTCCGCTCGGGACGGCGGCCCTGGCCATGCAGCTGTCAGTGTAAAGATCCACCTCAACAGTGGGGTTTCCCCTGCTGTCCAGAATCTCCCTCGCCTTTATTTTCTTGATCTTGAACTTGGACATTGAATCATCCGAAATGCTGAATCACGACGGGCGTGGTCAACACTATATATTCCTTCTTCTGCGTGGAATATAAAATAAATAGAAAGAAATAGAGGATCTCAGTTTCAATTACCTATTTGTCCAGCTTAATGTCTATGGTAGAAACGTTGATCTTGTTGTTGTTCTCGTCCGTGATTACCTGAGTGCCTATCTGTACGCCGACACTTGCTCCCTGGATGAACCTGTTCTTGACTACCTCTGCGACGTCCACTGCCCTGCTGATGCACCTTCCTCTCGCTTTTATGTGCACATCGTTTATTCCGTCTGAGAACTGGGTTACCACTGCAAGAACGTAGCTCAGAGTGGGTTTCTTCCCTACCAGTACCACATTCCTTTCAGCCCTTCCTCGTTCCCGGACTTCTGGTTTCCT
>JAUXKD010000089.1 GCA_030624445.1 Candidatus Aenigmatarchaeota archaeon | reverse complement strand
CCCGGTGATCCAGCCTATGTCAGCCGTGCACCAGAAGATGTCGTCATCATGGAGGTCAAAATCCAGCTTGGTTGTCCAGTACGCCTGGGTCAGGTAACCCCCGGTGTCGTGCACGATACCTTTCGGCTTTCCGGTGGTGCCGCTTGTGTAAAGGAGGAAGAGTGTATCGTTGCTCTCAACGAATTCGGGTTCGCAGTGGTCATCCGAGTCCTTCGTCAGTTGGTGCATCCAGTGGTCTCTTCCCCTCTTCCATGGGATGTCCGCACCCGTTCTCTTGACAACGATTACGTGTTTGACCTTGGTTCCCTTGACGCCGACATCGGCTGCGTTTTTCAGATCAATGGCCTGTCCCCTTCTGTAGTATCCGTCCGCCGTTATCAGGATTTTTGCACCGGCGTCGATCATTCTCTCCTTGAGCGATTCGCCACTGAATGCGGAGAAGACGACACCATGGATCGCTCCTATCTTGGCGCAGGCGAGTATCGAAACCACGACCTCCGGTATCATTGGCATGTATATTCCGATCCTGTCGCCCTTCTTGATTCCGAGCTTCTTCAGGACATTCGCAAGCCTGTTTACCTGTTTGTACAGGTCGCTGTATGTGAACTTTTTCGTCTTCTCATTAACAGGTTCGGGTACCCACAGGAGGGCGGTCTTGTTCCCATTGCCGCCATTCACATGCCTGTCAAGGGCATTATAGGTGGCGTTTGTCTTCCCGCCAACAAACCATTTGAATTCTCCGCGCTTCTTTTTGTTCTGCCTGTAGGCGGTGTTCCATTTCTTGTTCCAGTCGAGCGCCTCTTTCGCCAGCTTTTCCCAGAAAGCGACCGGGTCCTTCTCCCCCTCTTTGTAAATACCTTCATCCGAGAACCATGCTTTCTTTTTCAGCTTCGAAGAAGGCCAGAAGACTCCCTTTCTTCTTTTGTCCTCTGTGACCCACTTCACATTTTTAATGACCATAAAAACACTATCACAACGTCTCTTAGCCCTCTTTCTGGGGCTTTTCTTTCCACATCCTGAGCAAGTCCAGGAAATCCTTGAATCTTATAACCACGAATGGCGGTGTGCGCTTGAAATTGAACACCAGAAAATCCTGTTGGCCTCTTTCCAGTTCCAGTATTTCGTTTTCAGGGAACGAAACGTATTTTTTGGCTTTCGTTGTTTTGGCCTTTCCGTAAAAGCGCTCTTCCACGACAAGGTCTGCGTTCAGAATGTCTGTTATCTGCCCGGGCGTCTGCCTACCGGAGAGAACGACCCTCCTGGCCTCAAAACCTGCGGCCCTGAGCTTGTCCTTTATAAGATGTTCAAAGCGGCGGCCTATCGCGTAACTCATAAAAAATTTAATTGTCCTGCTTCCTTAAAAATCACTTCCGGTTCTTGTTAAAAATTTAAATCTATAAGTCGATTATCGAAATATGGTTAAGTCTGTTGACGAAATGATGCTGAAAAAAGAAGGGGTCGCAAAGAACATCGTGGGGGAGATTGTCATGGCAAGCGATCCCCCTATGACCATCAAGAAATGGCGGTCCCTGTTCAAGATCTCCCAGAAGGCGCTTTCGAGGGAGCTCGGTGTTACGTCCTCTGTCATATCCGATTACGAATCGGGGAGGAGGAAGTCTCCGGGTATACTTTTTATCAGGAGGTACATCGAGGCCCTGATAAGCATCGATGAAAGGATGGGTGGGGGGATAGTCAGGGGGTTTGTTCATTTTAACGAGGGCGGGTCCGCATCTTCAGCCATAGCCGACATCAGGGAATTCGAAAGCGGTGTGGAAGTCGAACGGTTTTGCTCGGCAATGGGAGCGAGAATACTTCCCGGGGCAGTCGAGAGTAAAGAAAAAATATACGGGTACACGATCATAGACTCTGTCAAGGCCATAACAGAGCTTTCCTTTGCGGAGCTTGTGAAGCTTTACGGTGTAACGACGCAGCGTGCATTGATATTCACGAACATAACTACAGGGAAGGGACCCATGATAGCGATAAAGGTCACGAATCTCAGGCCTGCGCTCATGGTACTGCACAACATCCCGGAGAGCGAGGTGAGCGAAGTCGCCAAGAACATCGCATCGCTTTCCGGAATACCGCTCGCGATCTGTAATGATGTGAGCATAGACGGTCTCGTGAACCGGCTTAAAAGACTGTCTTAGCGGTTATATGGTTGCCTGTTTTATATCGCATTTTACGCTCTTCCCTTCTATCGCCACAAGACCGTAAAAGCCCTTGTATGCAGGTCCGGGATAAAAAATGGTCGTTTCCCCTACCTTCTCCGTACCGCTGTTCTCATGTATGTGCGCCGAAATCGCGAGTGCCGGTTTTTTCTTGACGATCGTGTTTCTTATCGCGCCGGAACCCACGTGCTTGTTCGATTCCAGTACGTCGAGGGTCGTGTTTTTTGGCGGCGCGTGCGTAACAAGTATCCATTTTCCCTTCACTTTCTTTGTCAGGTTGCTCAGCGCTGCGTTCGTTTCATCCTCAGCGGGCTCGAAGAGTGTGTTGAAAGGTGTCGCGGCTCCGCCCCACCCCGCAAAGGTAAACCCCTCCTTCTTTATCGTTCTCCCGTGGAGATTGACACCGTAATCGTCGAATACGTCCAGTATTTCATAGGGGTCATGGTTGCCTGGTATACAGAGGAGAGGCTTGTTTGGAATGAGCAGTTTCTGGACCACTATGTCCGCAATGTCTAGCTGCGTGAAGTTCGGAGGTATATCAAACATGTCTGTGAAGTCGCCCGGTGATATCAGCAAATCGAAATCTTCTTCCAGTGCAGCGTCAACCACTTTCTGAAGTGCCTCGAAGTTTCCATGGACGTCGGCGATGACCAGTATTCTCACAGTAACACCAATAGTATAAAGTGTGGGTGTTATTTTAAATTTCAAACTGTTTGCTCGTTTTCAGTCCAGACGGTGTGTAATCGTCCCTCTAGGGGGTTCAGAACTTGAATCTTCCCTCGTAATACATGGCCCCGATTATTGCCGCCAGCGCGATTATCACGGACGAAAAGAAAAGGGCGGTGTTGTTGTTGGAAATGCCCATTGCCGCCACGACGTAGAAAAAAACCAGTAAAAAGGCTACCTCTTTTTCGTATTTTCTCGCTTTTTCCTCCATGGGTTAAATCTTGTATGACCTCCTTTAAAAAATAACCCACTGGCCCTGCTGGTGGTTGACAATATCTGACATTCGGAACTACTGAACACCCACACCATTATTACTCATGT
>JAUXKD010000051.1 GCA_030624445.1 Candidatus Aenigmatarchaeota archaeon | reverse complement strand
TTTCGAGCAAAACAAACAGCATCCAAAATGTATTGTCCCATCTGTTCATTATTCATTGTTTTGGAGTAAATAATTTAAGTTTGTGGGTCAAAACAAGCAACTTCTATCACATTCTATCGTTCATTCGGGCTTTCCCTCTTCCTCGTCTCCGGCCTTCTTCTCTTTTTCTCCCTTTTTCTCCGGAATGTCACCCTCTGCAGGCTTCTCTTCCGGCTCCCCTTCACCCTCTGCAGGCGCCTCTCCGGCCTCGGCTCCTTCTTCCATAACCTGCTCTTTGTGCTCTTCGGCCGCCTTCAGTTCTTCCTCCGTGACTTCACCCTCTCCGATCGTTATTCCCATGCTTCTGCAGGTTCCCTTTATCTGGTTTACATGGGGTTCATCATCAGAGCCGAACTTGGCCTTCGCTATCTTTTTCACTTGCGCATTTGTCAGATCGCCGACCCTGTCCTTGCCCGGAAGTGAGGACCCCTTTTCAATGTTCAATTCCTTGATTATCAACGCGGACGCGGAAGGCTTCCCGACTTCTATCCTGTGGTCCTTTGTTCCAGTGTCGACTATAACCTTAACGGGAACCTTCATACCTTCCAGTTCACTGGTCTTCTCATTGATATCGTCCACGACTTCTGTTATATTCACCCCCAGCGGTCCGAGGGCCGGACCCAAAGGCGGAGCCGCAGTGGCCTTTCCTCCTTCAACCACAACTTCAATCGTCTTTTCCATCTACTCCGCCTTCTTGATGACCTTTATGAACTCCATGGCTATTGTAACGGGTATCGGTATGCTGGCTTCCAACAGCTCAATGGTGACCTCGTTCTTCGTTTTGTCGACCCTCTTAATCTTCCCCCTTTCACCCTTGAACGGGCCGCCTATTATCTCCACTTCATCCCCTTCGTTAACCTTTAACTCCTCGGTCTTGGTTTCCATGAAATGCTGTATGTCGCTTATCTTGATGGGTTTTTCTATGAGGCCTTTTGTGTGCATGACGCCCCTGAGGGCTTTATGAATGTCGGCGGTGCTCCCTTCTATGAATATGTACCCTTTGAGTTCCGCGGGATGAATCACGGCCTTCACGTCCAGGTTTTCGGCGTTCGCCTTGCTGTTGAGCATGTCCATTACTATGTCCTCTCTACCGGATGTCGTCCGCAGCGTGTATATCATTTGATTCTCCTATATCCCCAGAAATGCGAAGACCAAGAATATGCCAAAACCAATGGATCCTATGAGTGCTATGCCGATTATACAAATCTTGGACGAAGTCGTCAGCTCGTCCCTGCTGGGCTTTCTGGCCACCTGCAACACCCTCTTCCATTCCAGCAATTTCGACTTCAAGTTTATTTTCATATCGATACCCTGTTTTCACTTTCCATTCTTTGGATTTATATATTATAAATTATATAAGAAAATTTTCCCTGACAGGAGCCGGGTTTCATTACCTACTCACGAAGTCAATACCCAAAACCTTTTCGATTTCCTTTTGTTTCTGCTGTGTATAGGTCTGATCCGGACCGTATATCTGGGAAGACTTGACGCCTGTCATTATGAGCATGGTCCTCACGCCGTCTCCCAGCGCTTTGTCCACCTGCGCTCCCCATATTATCTTCGCGTCCGGATTTATCTTGCTATTTACCGCTTCGACTATCTCCTGGCATTCCTTTATGGTAACGTCCTCTCCGCCGGAGACGTTTATCAGAGCTCCAGTCGCACCTTCTATTGCCACATCCAGAAGAGGATTGCTCAGCGATTTTTCGACAGACTCCACCGCCCTGTTTTCGGAGTCGGATTCGCCCATCCCTATCATTGCAAGGCCGCCTGAGCTCATCACGGCCCTTACGTCAGCGAAGTCCAGGTTCACCAGGCCGGGCTTGGTTATCAGTTCGGCTATGCCCTTAACGGCATTCACCAGGATTTCATCAGCGACCTTGAACGCCGTAAGGATGCTCACGTCCGGCACGATCTCGAGCAGCTTGTCGTTCGGTATGACGATGAGGGTGTCCACAACGGACTCCAGGTTTTCCAACCCCTCCTGAGCGTTCTTGCTCCTCTGCTTTCCTTCCATGGCGAAGGGAAGGGTGACTATGCCCACGGTCAGGGCGCCGATCTTCTTGGCAACGTCGGCGACTATGGGACTGGAACCGGTTCCGGTTCCCCCGCCAAGGCCGCAGTCTATGAAAACCATGTCGGCGCCTTCAAGAGCCTTCTTTATTTCCTCTTTCGACTCCTTGGCAGCCTCGCCCCCGATGCTCGGGTCAGCGCCTGCGCCGAGTCCCCCGGTTATATCCTTTCCTATAAGAATTTTCCTGTCGGCATCCGTATAAAGCAGGTCCTGAGCGTCTGTGTTTATGGCAACCGTTTCCGCGCCGACGATACCGATCTGCATCAGTCGCGATATGGTGTTTCCACCAGCACCCCCGACGCCGACAACCTTGATTTCGGCTTTTCGGGATTCGAGAATTCTCCTTAGCTCTTCGTCCATTTCGTCTTCTCTTTCTACCCTTTCAGGCGCTGCTGCCTGCGGGATTTCTTCTTCTGCCAGTGCGGAATTGATTATCGATTCAGCAGTCATATCAGCAACCTCTAAGCGACCATTTATTGAACATGCATTTCGGTTAAGTTCTTAGGATTTTTAAACTTAACTATTTTCAAGTCAGTTCTTTTCGGGTCAATTCACTATAAAATTAAAATGGAGATTAGATATTTAAGTCTTTCCCTGCGCCAATTTTTTCCTTCCCGGATTTACTCGCCTCCGGCTTTCCCTTCTCAGGCACAAAGTTCACGGAGTCCACTCCGGGGCACCATTTCTTGAGAGTCTCCTCTATGAGCTTTTTTGTCATAGGATTCACATCCTTTTCCGCAATTATGTCGGCCCTTTTCCCGGTAATATTAGTCTTACCCTTCGCGCCGTAGTATTCAAGCAGGGAATCCACCATACTCTTGGTGCCTTTTACTTCCTCCACGATCTTAACGGCGTATCTCAGTTCTTTCCCGGCAAGTGGGTGGTTGAAATCGATCCTCACCCTTCCCCCGGCAACGGACTGCACCTTCGCATTCCGCCCATCGATATTTATCCACATGCCAGGGAACGGGGTGATTTTTTCACGCGTGAATTTTGCAATGGAGAATATCTTTACAAACTCAGGTCTCCTGGGCCCCAAAGCATTTTCCGGCTTTACTTCGAATTCCTTCTCTTCGCCGGGTTTCATTTTCAGGAGCTCCCGCTCCACACCGGGTATGATCATACCGGCGCCCACTATCGTCAGCACGGGCCCGTACTTTTTTTTGGGATCGTGAACGCCTTCCTTTTTCGCCACCTCTTCCGAAGTGAGATCGAAGACCTCACCTGTGGCTTTCATTCTACCAGTGAAATCGATCTTTATCCAGTCTCCCTTTTTCATTACAAATCACCCAAAACAGCCGATGTCCGAAAGACAATCACCTTATAATATGTATATGCTATTTAAATTTCGGGCAGTCCTCATAAAGCCACCCTTCGCTGTTCTTCATTCAGAACCAGGCACTGTTAATATTTCTTGAACACGAACTTCACGCCATGCAGCCAGCCAATGCCCATACCCAGGATTGTGATCATCCAGTAGTTCACACCTCTCCACAGGAGGATGGCTGTGGCAGCTATGGCAGGAGGCACCCCAAGCAGCCCCAGAACTATTATGGTACTTGATTCGTACGCTACAAGCCCACCGGGGAAGAGCGGAATCAATCCTGCAAGCACGCCCACCCCCAGCACCATGGCGCAGGAAAACAGGCTCAGTTCATACCCCATGGATAAAAAAATAACATAAAGGCATATCACTTCAAGCATCCTTTCGGTCAGTCCGATCGCAAGGGCCTTGAAAATAACATCTTTTCTTTTCAGCGAATCCTTGATGTTATCCGTAAAGCCGCTGGCAATCTCCGGAAGCCTTTCCCCGAAATCAGGCAGCAATCTTTATAATAACCTTGAAATTTTTCTGGAAAAAACTGCCAGCATTCTTTTGTTGAAAAATGCAAAAAAACCGAAGATTGTGGAAAAAACAACGACCACAAACACAGTACCCAGTGCGGCCAGGTCAACGATGTTGAAAACGAGCAGGCCCACGATACCGAAATAAATCAGCACTAGAAGGGTCAGAGCGGTCACGAAAGAGTCAGTAGTCAGGCTTGCGAACACGTCTGTTTTTCTTGCCGAGACTTCCTTCGCAATCATGTATCCCTTTACGGGCTCCCCACCGAACCTTACCAATGGGGTTATGTTGTTGAAAGCCGCTCCGATGAAAGCGTACTTTAAGACAACGCGCCACTTCGCATCCACGCCGGCATTTCCAAGCAGCAGTCTCCATCTCGTGCTGTAAAGGGTGAGCATGACAGGCGGAATCAGAACGATTAGAGGGAGGTATACAGGGTTGATTCTCACAAAGGCTGTTGCTATATTATTAATCCCGGCCCATTGCAGGACCAGAAAAAAAACGAATGCGACGACAGACGATGCGAGCAAGAGAAGCTTCTTCATATCTTTATATAATGGATGATTTTCTATATAATTTTATGCTAGGACTGTTTTTGTCGGTTTTTGCAGCATTATGCTTCGGATTGACCGCGATCCTGCAGAAGTACTGCATGGGTGATATGTCTAAATTCTCCTTCAGGAAACTTATGAAAAACGAACTATGGATGCTTTCGGTTTTAATCGCTCTTATCGGTTTGTTTTCCTATCTGACGGCCCTTAAGTACGAGCCCCTGTCACTCGTACAACCCATGCTTTCCATATCGATAGTAATACCGGTCTTGTTCGGGTGGTTCTTCTTCAAGGAGAAAATCGGGACAAGATGGATTCACGTGATCCTTATAACCGCGGGGGTATTGTTGTTGTCGCTATGATAAAAAAGAAAGAAGTCCTGATGAGCGGTATATTAACCGGAATTTCAGCAGTCTATGCGAGAATAGGAATGGCAGGCACGGGTCCGGATCTCACTTACATATACAGCTTCCTCTTCAACCCCGCACTTTGGATCGCCAGCGCGTTAGGCATTGCGGGTTTTGCTTATCTGCAGATTTCACTGCACAAGTACGATTTGTCTTTTGTTGAGCCGGCAGCAGCTTCGGTCGCC
>JAUXKD010000100.1 GCA_030624445.1 Candidatus Aenigmatarchaeota archaeon | reverse complement strand
TCTATGAAGAACTGTAATGTACAGGTGAGATGTATATAATTGGTGATTTCAACCAAGCCATATAAACCATAATTGTCAACCAGGTTAAAATTCTAAACATTTACAAGAGATTCTATGGAAAGCCATTGGGGACGCTGCCTTTCAATCCCATATGTCAGAATTGCGGAAAAATAGGGACCACTCACGCATATGAATGGGATTCCAAGCGGGAGCTGGTCAAATACAGATGCGAGCCGGATATGGTGAGCTGGGCGAAAGGCTGCGGCCATGAAGGGGAGGTGTCCCCTTACAGTGGGGGTGGAAAGTTGCCCTGGAAGGTTGAATGGGCAGCCAAATGGCCCACCGTCGGTGTGGTGTGTGAACTCGCCGGGAAGGACCACTTCACAAAAGGTGGAAGCAGAAGTATCGCGGTTGCCATTTCGGTCGAGGTTTTGGATTTCCCTCCGCCGTTTCCATCTACACCCAAGGACACGGGGAGAGGCTACGAGTTTTTCACGGTTGGCGGCAAGAAGATGTCTACCTCGAAAGGTACAGGAATGGGGTTTGCAGAAATGACGGATTATTTGCCGGCAGACATGCTGAGGTACCTGCTCGTTAGGACACGGCCGAAGGCGAAGGTGGACTTCGACCCACTTGATGACAACGACATGATACTGCTTTACGACAGGTACGATACCACCCAGAGGATATACCACGGAAAAGAGAGTGTAAGCGAACGGGAATTTGAACAGGAAAAAAGAATCTATGAATTTTCCGCGATAGAAAAGATGGAAAAGAAAATGCCTCCGCAGATATCACTGACTTACGCGGCAACGGTTATCCAGATTTACCGTGATGTAAAAAAGGCTGCAAAAATACTGCAAAAAACAGGCCATCTTCCGAAGAATATACCAAGTAATGATCTCGATTATGTATCGAAGAGACTCGAATTCGCCAAGCAGTGGGTCGAAAAATTTGCCTCTGACAGGTACAAGTTCGAGTTGCAGGAAAAGCCCCGCGTAAAAGTCGAAGCGGGTGTGAGAAAGGTGATGAAGGTGCTGGCCGTAAAACTGGAAAGGGATGGTCTGAAGGAAGACAAGCTGCTGAATTTGATTTATGACCTGTGCAAAGATAACGATGTAAAAACAAGGGAATTCTTCAGGTCCATGTACAATATCCTTATAAACAAGGATTACGGGCCCAGGCTGGTACCATTCATTCTCAGCATAGGAAAAAAGAGGATCGCAAAAATTCTGAGGGAAGTTTAGTTATTTGAAACTACAAATGTGGATGGAAGTTCTTGATTTCCAGGAAAATCTGCTTGCCGATCTGAGTCTGCCGGGCGATGCCGAAAAGGGTTCCAAAGCCGTTTTTGATCTCATTTTCACATACGCCCGTGACAGTGCCCGTGTTGTCGCTGAATATGTGAAACCTATCACCTTTCTTACTTCTGTTGTAAAATTCGACTTCTCCTTCGATTATGACATTCTTATCGGACCATTTTTCCGGGTCAAGAAGAATATCTCCGATGGAGGCAAACGGTGATGCTGTCAGTTTCTCAGGGAGTTTTGGTTCTTCCTCGTTGGGTTTATCAGGCGCTGTCAGACTCTCAAAATGAGTACACGCCTGTTGAGAAAAGCGCAACCATTCAACCTCCTTGTTCAGTATCGCTATGTCTTCCAGCAGGGTGTGCCTGTCCCTCTTCTCCTCCATTTCGGCAAGGTATTTCTTGAGCTCCTTTTCACTTTCCAGGGCACGCTTCAGAGCGTGAATTTTCCTGCCGGCCTTCAGGATTTTGAAAACCATGTTGCAAACGCTTCCTTACGCCCCCGGAGGGAATTCCAGGCAACCGGTTAATCTCCTAACCGCTGCTTTTTGAACCCACGATCTTTGGCTCACTCCTCTCACAGGTACTAGATACCTCGAATCTTCCAGCCGGAGAGACTAGAAGGCCAACGCCTTATCCAAGCTAGGCTACGGGGGCAACACTGATAGTTATTTGGGATTGCAATTTTATATTTCGAATCCTGCATTATTTGAATCTTATACGGCTTGAACATGCGGTGGACTGATTAAATCAGTTTATTGGAACTCAATTTATTGGTATAGACCACTAAAATAAATATGGTGCACCATTTGGCTGAAAAGGCCGTAAAATACTGGCTTCCCGTGGGCCTGCTTGCCCTCTTTCTCGTATGGACTGCGATATTCATCTTAGAGCCCATGGATACATGGGACCTGCCGGGCATGACAATGAGGTTCATGTATTTCTCCTATGCGCTGGGCGCGTACGTCTTCATAAGAAGGTTGGGGATAAAGAATCTCGATATTCTGTGGGGGATTTTTTGCATCGGTCTGGCAGTTGACATAATGAGCGGGATTACCGTTTCGCTGGCCCCAATAAGCGCTGTCATGAGGACGGCCGTATCGGCAATCGGCATCCTGGTGATAACCCTGGGTATTTACTACGCTGCCGATGAGTGGAAGCGAAAGAACAGGTCCCTCAGGACGGAAATTAAGACGAGGACAGAAAAGGAGGAGGAACTCAGAAAAAGAGAGCATGAACTGGAAAGCGCATTAAGGAAGACAGTGACACTCAAAGAGGTCAACAGGCTCAAGTCGAAATTTTTGAGCATAACATCACATGAGTTGAGAACCCCCATCTCCCCGATATTGATGCAGATTCAGATGCTCATACAGGAAAGGTTCGGAAAATTGAGCAGCAGGCAGAAAAAGAGCCTGGAGATGGTAATGAGGAATACGAAAAGGCTGGACAGGCTCATCTCGGATATCCTTGACATCTCAAGGCTCCAGATATCTTCAATGAAATTCGATTTCGAAAAAAACGACCTTAACGGGGTGATAAAACACGCCGTGGAAACCATGAAATACAGCGCCAAAGACAGAAAGATAATAATCAGATTCACCGAAAAGGAAATCCCCCGGTTCGTTTTCGACAGGGACAGGATAACGCAGGTGAT